>JBCBCH010000196.1:0-5508 GCA_038530835.1 Bacteroidota bacterium
TTTTTGGCTTCCATTTTTTGCTGCACCTTCTTTTCTTCATTTTGCATGGCTTCTAGCAAATTCTGGATTTGTTGTTTGGACAATTGATTTGGCCTGGGTTGTTGCTCTGATTTTTCGCCTTTATCACCTTGGTTGGGCTTTTGCTCTTTTTCTTTCTTCTTGTCTCCGTCCCCTTTTTGGTTCTCTTCAGGCTTGTTTTGTCCTTGCTCTCCTTCGTCGCCGTCCTTGTTCTTTTCGTCTTCTTCGTTTTCGCCTTCGTTATCCTTGTTGTCTTCGCCCTTGTTATCTTGGTCTTTGTTCTTGTCCTGGTCTTTTTTATCCTCGTTTTTGTCTTTGTCGTTTTGGTTTTGGTCGTTCTTTTGATCGTCCTGTTCCTTTTTTAGCATTTCTTTAGCTAAGGCAAGATTATAGCGGGTTTCGTCATCTGACGGATTGTTGCGTAGGGCTTGTTTGTACGCTTCTACAGCTTTTTGATACTCCTTTTTTTTCATGAACACATTGCCCATGTTATGAAAGGATTTGTGTTTGCCCGTTTTGGAACTGGACTTTTCGCCAGCTTGTTTGAAACGACTAAACGCTTCAGCATAACTTTCCCTATCATAGTAGGCATTTCCTAAATTATAGGGGGCTGCAGGGTTTTCCTTGCTTTTCGAAATGGCTCTTCTGTAATCTGCTTCCGCGGTTTGAAAATCATTGGCGGTAAGCTCTTTATTGGCTTGCCAAGTAAGGTCTTTGGAATCCCTAAGGTTCTTTTTCAACACCTTTTCTTCGTCTGACTTTTCCTGTGCCAAGGCAAAGGTTGTTGTTCCACAAAGGAAAAGGGTAACTAATCTTATTCTCTTATGCATCTTCATATTCATTGAAAAGATTTAGTTTTTTCAGCCATTTGGTTTTTCGATCCAGAAGGAAGATATCCAAAAATAAAAAGAATAAGGCTATAGCCAAGAACCATTGAAATTGGTCCTTGTACTCTGCAAACTGCTTGGCCTCAAACTCTTTTTTGTCCATCTGTTCCAGCTGTTCTTTAATTACTTCCACCGCTTCATTGGTATTGCTTCCATCGATGTAGAGGCCATTGCCATCATTTGCGATTTGGGTAAGAATGGGTTCATTTAGTCGTGTGATAACTACCTCACCCTGACGGTCTTTTTTTAAGGTTTCAATAACCCCATTGCGTTTGATGGGGATGGGAGCACCTTTTGTCTTGCCGACACCGATGGTATACACTCGAATTCCATTTTGAATGGCGTTTTCAACAGCGCCGAAGGTGGCGTTTTCGGAATGGTCTTCTCCATCAGAAATAATGAAAAGCACTCGGTTGGTTTGCTCTTCATCATTGTAGTAGGTACTTGCCAAATCGATGGCTGCATCAATAGCTGTCCCTTGTGAGGATAGCATATCGGTGTTCATGCTTTGCAAGAACATTTTGGCAGCCCCATAATCGGTAGTAATGGGCAGTTGTGGGTATGCTTGTCCGGCATAGGCAATAATGCCAATTCGGTCACTAGCTAGTTGATTAATAATTTCGGAAACCAAACGCTTGGCCTTGTCCAAACGGTTGGGGGCGATATCTTCGGCCAACATACTTTTGGATACGTCAACAGCAAAAACAATATCTACACCTTCTCGCTTGACTGTCTCCAATTTGGTGCCAATCTTAGGATTGACCAAGCCAACAATCAAGAAAACCAATCCCAAAACGAAGAAAATAAGTTTTAACCCTGACTTATTTCTTGATTTGTCAGGGGCAATTTTTTTCAGCAGGCGCGGTGAAGCAAAAGCTTTCTGGGTTCGGCTCTTCCAAATTTGAAGGAAAAAGAATACCAGCACGATAACCGGGATTATCGCTAAAAGGTAGAAGTATATTTTTTCGTCAAATTGAATCATTCCTTTCTAAATAAAACTTTTGAACAGTGAGCTTCGAAGTCCCCATTCCAATAATAGCAAAAGACCTGCCAAGAAAATTAGGGACCGGAACTTCTCTTCGTACTTGTAATATTTGAATTCTTCTATTTCTGTTTTTTCAAGTTTGTTGATTTCGTCGTAAATCTCTTCCAACTTCTCGTTGTCGGTTGCCCTAAAATATTTCCCGCCAGTGTCTTTGGCAATCTCCTTCAGCAAAGTTTCGTCAATTTCAACTTGACGCATGCCAAAGCGAAATGACCCATCTCGATTGTACGCGATTGGCGATAGGGCGTTGCCGTTGGTGCCCAATCCTATGGTATACGTTTTTATGCCAAACTCAATGGCCAAATCTGCTGCGGTCTTGGGCTCAATAAAGCCTGAATTATTTACACCATCGGTTAACAAAATGATAATTTTACTGATGGCCTTGCTTTCTTTCAACCGATTCACCGCCGTTGCCAAGCCCATACCAATGGCGGTACCATCTTCCAATTCTCCATAGGTAATGTCGCGAAGGGCGCTCAAAACAATTCCTTTATCGCTGGTGATGGGCGTTTTTGTATAGCTTTCGCCGGCATATCCTACCAGCCCAATTCGGTCATTGGGGCGTTTTTTGATGAATTCGGCAGCCACTTTTTTCAAGGCAGACAAGCGGTCGGGTTTTAAATCACGCGCTAGCATGCTTGAGGATACATCAATAGCCATAACAATGTCAATACCTTTGGTGGTTTTGGTACGGGTCGAGATATCTTCGGTCTGTGGTCGTGCTAATGCAGTGATGATGGCCGCCAAAGCCAACAACCGCAGCACAAATAAAACAGGGCGAAGTTTGGACAACCAACTTTTGGTGGTAAACCCTTGAATACTTGATATTTTGAGGGAGGCACTTTCATGCTTGAGCTTGAGCAAATACCAAATCACGGCCACTGGAAGCAGTAAGAGCAACCAGAAAAACTGTGGATTCGCAAATTCGATATTCTCTAACATGCTACGCTTGTGTTTTTACTTCAAGGGTGTTCAAAATTCGTTTTACGATTTCTTCTGCATACTCATCGCCATCTTCCCAAGTAATGACCACCTGTTGCATGAACGCTTTGCCCCCGAACGTAAGAATGTTGTATTTGGCTTTTATGGACTCGTTTGAACCCTCTGGGGTAACTTTTCCCGAACCAAAGGTTTTAAGTCCGGTTATGCCCGAACGGGTAAAAAATTCTTCTTGCTTTGTTATGATGTTGCGAATTCCCTGTGACTCGAATTCTTTTAAGGTGCTGCCAATAACTTTCTCAAAATCAACTTCTTCTTGTGCTTCTTTAAAGGTCATGGAGCGGGATGAGACATAAAAAAGCTCCGTGGTCTTCCCATAAGAAAAGGTTTGAAGTTCCTTTATCAATTCTTCCATTTCTTCGGAAAGGCCCGCTTCCTCTTGGCGAATCAACACTTCTGGCGTCTGTAATTCAATAGGAGGATACCCATAGGCACTGGATACCCATTCCCCTTCAAGAAGGGTTTTAGTAGGATACCCAAAAACCGTATCCTGGACCGTTTTTGCTCCAAAGAAAACAATGGAAAATACTGTGCCTAGCACTAAAATTCCAGCAAAAATCCCAGCGGCCCAATACCATTGCCTTCTTCGTTGTTTTTGGACCAATTCTTCAAGGTACTCCGCATCTTCCAAAAGGTCTTCTTCCGTAGGTTCTGGTAGTGCATCATGGGTTTTCTCCACAATCAACTGTACCATTTGGCGGTCTTGTTCCGCCACGGATGAAGAAGGTTTGGAACGTGCGAATTTGACCAAATCGGCTGTCTGTAATATTTTTCGGAATTGTTGAATGGTGTCTACATCCAAATCCAACTCCCCAGCATCTTTGAGCAGTTCAAGCTTGTCAATCAACTCATCTGTAGTGCTTTCCAATGCGGAAACTTGAACATCTTCTTCTAAATAGGAACGCACAATATCCGTAAGTTCGGAATAGTATTGTTTGAACTCATCCTGAATCAGGTATTTCGATGTTTCCAAGCGCTTCAATTCCAATAAAGCTCTATCATATGGAGGTAAAAGCGCTTCTTTTTCTTCTTCCGTCAAAGGCTTTTCCCTGAAATAGAACCAATATACTGCCGCCGCAACCACAAGCAAGCCCAAAAGGATATACAATAAAATCCACCAAAACTTGGAAAGGCTTTTGTCAACCTGAATCAACGGTTTGATGTCGAACATCTTCTGTTTGGTAGTATCAACGGCTACGTCGGCCACCTTAATTCGAAAAGAATCCGTGAAGAAAGGTTGTTCGTTTATAGCGATGCGTTGTGGTGGAATCGTGTAGGTGCCACTATCAAATTGGGTAAGCGCATAGATGCGCTGTAGTACGACCCGGTCTTTTTTCCGAAGAGTATCGGTCAACAATGCCTCAACGGTTTCCAACGGAGAAAATGTTTGCCCTTCGGGAAAGTGCACTACACTGGTGGAATCCGTTTCAACGGAAATGGTATACTGGATTTGTTCCCCTATTTTGATGGCCATGGTGTCCAAAGAAACTTTGACACTTCCTTTTTGCTGTGCTTGAACGGTAAGAAGGCCTCCAAAAAGCAAAAGACAGGTCATACAGACCTGGAAAAGATGTTTTTGAAAAATGTTACGCTTGCCTTTACCTCCCATTATCCTCTTCTTTTGAAATAACCGAGTAGTTTTTTCACGTAACTCTCGTCCGTTCTGCAATGAATGACGCCACATCCCGCTTTGGTAAACGCGTCATTGAAGTAATCCACTTTTTCGTGATGGAATTTACTGTAATCGTTTCGCACTTTTTTCGAGGTAGTGTTGACAAGCTGTAAGGTCCCCGTTTCTGAATCTTCCATTTGTACCAAACCAATATTGGGTATGGACTCTTCCCTTTTGTCATAGACACGAATACCCGTAACATCATGCTTGTTGCCCACAATGCGAAGCGTATTGTCATAGTCATCGGCGATAAAGTCAGAAAGCACGAAAACAATGGCTTTCTTTTTCATCACGTTCGTCAAAAACTTTAGCGCGCCCGCGACATGGGTGCCTTGGTCTTTTGGTGAGAATTCCAGGAGTTCGCGAATGATGCGCAACACATGGCTTTTTCCTTTTTTTGGCGGAATATAGAGTTCTACTTCACTTGAAAACAAAATCAATCCGACTTTATCATTGTTTTGCAATGCCGAAAACGCCAAGGTTGCCGAAATTTCGGTTAGGACTTCTTTTTTGAATTGCGTGGTGGTACCAAAGAGTTCCGAGCCGCTGACATCCACCATGAGCATCATGGTCAATTCCCGTTCTTCTTCAAAGACTTTCACGAAAGGCTCGTTGTAGCGGGCGGTGACGTTCCAATCGATATTTCGTACGTCATCCCCAAATTGATATTGACGAACTTCGCTGAAGGTCATTCCCCTACCTTTAAAGGTCGAGTGATACTCCCCACCAAAAATATGGTCGGACAGACGACGCGTCTTTATCTCGATTTTGCGTACTTTCTTAAGTAACTCTTTCGTATCCATTTACTAGAAAATGGTTCGCAGTTTTCGGTGTTTCAAAGAAGAAGGGTTCTTGGTGCGTTCAAAACAACACCAAATTCAACGTGC
>JBCBCH010000197.1:0-5487 GCA_038530835.1 Bacteroidota bacterium
CAAATCTTGGAATCCCAATCGAGTATTATTGACCGCAAAGGGATTGACCTACGCATTTTTGCAGTAGCCAATTCAAAGAAGGTGGTTTTGGAGAAAGATGGCGTGACGACTGACTGGAACGAAAAACTTGCCAAAACGGGTGCGCCTTATCAGGTTGAGGATGTTGTGGATTTTGCCACGGCAAATCATTTGGAAAACGTCATTGCTATAGATAATACCGCTAGTGAAGATTTTGTATCGAATTATGCGCTTTTGATTAAAGAGGGATTTGACTTGGTTTCTTCAAATAAGATAGCAAATACGTTGGGGTTTGATTTTTATAAGGATACTCGACAAAATTTAGAACAAAACCAGAAAAAATACCTTTACGAAACTAATGTGGGTGCAGGGCTCCCTTTGATTGATACCATTCAATTGTTACACCTCTCCGGTGAAAACATTACCCGCATCAAAGGGGTGTTTTCGGGTTCATTGAGTTACATCTTCAATACCTTTTCAGAAAATGATGTGCCCTTTTCAAAGGTAGTTGCTGAAGCGATGGGGAAAGGATTTACCGAACCTGACCCTCGCGAAGACCTCTCGGGAAATGATGTGGGCAGAAAACTTTTGATTTTGGCGCGTGAATTGGATTTGCAAAATGAGTTCTCCGAGATTCAAATCCAGAATTTGATTCCGGAAGCGTTGCAATCCGTTTCCAAAGCGGAATTTCTTACACAATTGGAATCTTTGGATGCTCCCTTTAGCGATATCAAATCCGAACAGAAAGAGAATCATGTTCTGCGCTATGTGGGCGATTTGCATGGAGACCTCCAAAAGGATAAGGGCATCTTGGAAGTCAAATTGGTTTCGGTACCCAAAGAAAGTGCCTTGGGTCAAGTCACCGGTTCCGATTCCATTATTGAGATTTTTACCGAATCCTATGGTGAAAAACCATTGGTGATTCAAGGCGCAGGTGCAGGTGCAGCAGTTACGGCACGTGGTGTTTTTGGAGATATCCTCAGAATTGCAGAGAAATTGTAGCTTCGACTCCGCTCAGCTACCAATTATTCGTGGGTGACTGAGCGGAGTCGAAGTCACAAATGAAAAAAATAAATTAGGGAAGCACTCCGTTTTGGTTCTATTGAGATATTAAATCGCCAGATGACTAAGCGGAGTTGAAGTGGCAAATACAGATCACAAGTTGGGGGGGTCTCGGTTTTTTGGTTCAATTGGAATGTTAAACTATTAGGTTCACTGAGTGGAGTGGAAGTAATATTAAGTAATGAAAGGTTACATGTACATTTTGAAATGTTCAGATGATAGTTATTACACTGGGAGTACAATTGATATAGAGAAAAGAATTGTTGAGCATAATGAAGGTAAGGGAGCAAATCACCAAAAAGCGCTTACCGGTTGAGTTGGTTTATCTTGAAGAATATCTTGAGATAAACGCTGCTTTTGAAAGAGAAAAACAAGTTCAAGGTTGGTCAAGAAAGAAAAAAGAAGCCTTAATAAATGAACAATTGGGTAGCCTTTCGGGGCTAGCCGAATGCGCAAACGAAACACATTACAAACACTATAAAGAAAGTAAGAAGTAGCTTCGACTCCGCTCAGCTACCGTCAATATGGGTGACTGAGTAACGGTGATACTGCTCAACCAAATCTTTAATCAACAATGACAAACAAAAACTTCGAGACCGAAGCCATACGAACCCAAATAGAGCGTTCCCAGTTTTTGGAACATTCTTCGCCCATGTATTTGACCTCAAGTTTTGTTTTTGAAGATGCCGAGGACATGCGGGCTTCTTTCGCAGAAGAAAAAGAACGCAATATTTATTCAAGATACTCCAACCCAAATTGTTTAGAGCTGGTTGAAAAGGTCTGCCGTATGGAAGGCGCTGAGGATGGTTTTGCTTTTGCTTCCGGAATGTCCGCCGTTTTTTCAACATTCGCTGCCTTGTTACAGGCAGGAGATCATATTATTTCGGCACGGAGTATTTTCGGTTCTACCCATACCTTGTTCACTCAATTTTTCCCAAAATGGGAGATTTCCGCAAGTTTTTTTGACATCCACGACTTGGATAGTATTGATGGTATGGTCACTCCAAAAACTAAAATGATTTATGCGGAATCCCCTACAAATCCTGGTGTGGATATTTTGGATTTGGAAGCCTTAGGTGCAATTGCGAATAAACACGGGCTTTTGTTGGTCATTGATAACTGTTTTGCGACACCCTATCTACAACAACCCATAAAGTTCGGTGCGGATTTGGTAATCCATTCTGGGACCAAGTTAATGGATGGACAAGGCCGTGTGCTGGCCGGCATTACGGTAGGCAAAAAAGACTTGATTGATAAAGTATACCGTTTCTCAAGAATTACAGGCCCAGCACTTTCACCCTTCAATGCCTGGGTGCTTTCCAAGAGTTTGGAAACCTTGGGTGTCCGGGTAGACCGCCATTGTGAGAATGCCTTGGCCTTAGCGCAATATTTGGAATCCCATCCGAATGTGAATTGGGTAAAGTATCCCTTTCTGAAATCACATCCCCAGTATGCGTTTGCTAAAAAACAAATGAAATTGGGGGGATGCGTAGTCGCTTTTGAAGTTAAGGGAGGTCTGCCTGCTGGGCAACAGTTTTTTGATGCCATCAAACTCTTATCGCTTTCTGCGAACTTAGGGGATTCCAGAAGTATTGTTACCCATCCCGCATCAACCACCCATAGCAAATTGACCAAAGACG
Organism: Bacteroidota bacterium; assembly: GCA_038530835.1. Taxonomy (GTDB): domain Bacteria; phylum Bacteroidota; class Bacteroidia; order Flavobacteriales; family Flavobacteriaceae; genus Flagellimonas. Next base: position 2,721 of record JBCBCH010000197.1, read on the forward strand.
AACGTGAGGCGGTTGGGATAACCGATGGTATGGTACGTATATCCGTTGGTCTGGAGCATGTGGATGATATTATCGCTGACATCGCACAAGCATTAGGATAGCCACCACAATTGTTAAATTTCGCTATCTTCGTAAGATGCTGTCCAAAAAGACAAAATACGGGCTAAAAGCACTTACGTATTTGGCGTCTATCGATACCAAAGAACCGGTTCAAATTTCAGAAATCGCCAAGCATGAGAATATCTCCCAAAAGTTTTTGGAAAGCATTTTGCTGACCCTGAGAAGAAATGGTTTTTTAGGTTCCAAAAAAGGTAAAGGAGGGGGATATTATCTTATCAAAAAGCCGGAAGAAATTCAGATGACCGCGGTAATGCGTGTCTTAGAGGGGCCAATAGCTATGGTACCCTGCGTCAGTTTGAACTTTTATGAAAAATGCGATGATTGCCCCGATGAAAACACCTGTGCGGTGAATCGATTGATGTTGCAAGTGCGCGATGGGGCTTTAAAAGTTTACCGCAATAATACATTGGCTGACCTTATCTCTTAACTGAGGTATCAAATCCTGATTTTTACCAAGAGTACTTCGATAATTCTTTAAGAAAAGTTGCGAATACTGTTAAAATCTACAAAAACGATAGGATAAACTGATTTTTTGTGCCCCCTTTAACGAATCATATGGGAAATAAGTGTAGTTTTGAAATTCCTATCAAACTAGTAGGGTAATAAAAAATCCGTATGATTGCAGACCAACTTTTAGTCAATAACAAACGAGAAACAACCTCTTTTACCAAGGATAAGGTTTCTGAAAAACCCCAGCGCAGCATCGCAAAGTCCATTAGCTGGCGAATTATCGGCACCTTGGATACCATCATCATTTCATGGATTGTTACCGGAACGTTGAGTTTGGCTTTTTCTATTGGTTTGGTGGAATTGGTGACGAAAATGGTGCTGTATTTTTTCCACGAACGTATTTGGAACGCAATTTCCTGGGGCAAATAAATTAGAAATGACATTCTCTCAAACACAAATAGAAGATTGGAATCATCAGCTGAAAGAGGCAACCCCAAGGGAAATAGTCTCTTTTGCATTGCAACAGGCAAAAAGCCCATTGGTCACCACCAACTTTCGTCCGTATGAAGTGAACATTCTTCACGCGGTTACGCAAATCAGTTCGGAAATCAAGGTGATTTGGTGCGATACAGGATACAATACCCTGCAGACCTACAAGCACGCTGAAGAATTAATTGAGCGTTTGAGTTTGAATATCAAGCTCTATGTGCCAAAACAAACTGCGGCACATCGTGACGCTATTATGGGAATTCCGCAAATAGATGACCCTTTGCACAAAACGTTTACGGAGCAGGTAAAGCTCGAACCCTTTAAAAGGGCTATGGCAGAACATCAACCCGATGTTTGGTTTACCAACTTGAGAAAAGGGCAAACAGCCTTGCGAGATAGCTTGGATATTTTCAGTTTGGGTGGTCACGGAGTGTTGAAAGTAAGTCCATTTTACCACTGGAGCGACGCCCAATTGGATGCGTACCTAGAAGAATACGAACTACCCAACGAACATAAATATTTTGACCCCACAAAGGTTGTGGCGAACCGGGAATGCGGGTTGCATACCTAATCATGTAAGCATAAAAATAGACACGGTGAGTACATTAATTTCAGAAATACCATCAGTTGAACCCTTGAATGCTGAATCCATTTTGCAAGGCAATGCCTTGGAAAGTGAAGCGATTTATATCCTAAGAGAGGTGGCGGCACAATTTGAACGTCCCGTGCTGCTGTTTTCTGGAGGTAAGGATTCCATAACCTTAGTGCGTTTGGCGCAGAAAGCCTTTTATCCCGCTAAGATTCCTTTTCCTTTGATGCATATTGATACTGGACACAACTTCCCAGAAACCATCGCTTTCAGAGATAAATTGGTAACAGAGCTTGGCGTGGAATTAATCGTGCGAAATGTTCAGGATTCCATTGACCAAGGAAAAGTGGTTGAGGAAACTGGAAAATATGCAAGCCGAAACACCTTGCAAACCACTACGCTTTTAGATGCTATTGAAGAGTTCAAATTCGATGCTTGTATTGGTGGTGCACGTCGCGATGAAGAAAAAGCTAGGGCCAAGGAACGTATTTTCTCTGTACGGGATGACTTTGGGCAGTGGGATGAAAAAAACCAACGTCCCGAGCTTTTCGATATGTTGAATGGTAAAATTGAATTGGGACAAAACGTTCGCGTTTTTCCCATCAGTAATTGGACTGAATTGGATGTTTGGAGTTATATCCAACAGGAACAAATCGAAATTCCTTCCATTTATTTCGCACACAAACGAAATACCTTTTTAAGAGATGGATTGATTTGGTCTGCAGAAGATGAAGTGGTATTTAGAGCAGAAGATGAGGTTATCGAAGAAAGAACAGTTCGCTTCCGAACCGTAGGCGATATGTCTTGTACCGCTGCGGTGGAATCTGAAGCGGATACGATTGATAAGGTGGTATCCGAAATTCGGGCTTCAAAAATATCAGAGCGTGGTGCGCGGATTGATGACAAACGTTCCGAAGCCGCCATGGAAAAAAGAAAACAACAAGGGTATTTTTAAAAATAACCAAGAAGATGAAAGTACTGAAGATAGCAACAGCAGGAAGCGTTGACGATGGAAAAAGCACCTTGATTGGAAGGTTGTTGTACGACACCCAATCCTTAACAGAGGATAAATTGGAAGCCATTAAGAAGAGCAGCGAGCAAAGGGGATACGATTACCTT
>JBCBCH010000198.1:0-5470 GCA_038530835.1 Bacteroidota bacterium
AGAAAAGGGGGTGTTGACGCACCCCTTTTCTTTTCTACTGCTGTTGGCTCCAGGGCGGAACCACTCCATTGGAACGTGCATAGGCTATTAACTGGCCTTTGTGTTCTCCATTGTGCTCCATGATGACCAAAAGACCTGCCAACCTGCTCATTTTGGCAAAGCCAAAATCGACTTCTTCTCCTAGTTTGGAAGAATCCACCATTTCAATCTTTCCCAATACAAATTCGTTGGATTTCTTCAGCGCAGCGATTACATTCTCCTTTCCGGTGATTTTGCCGAGATTCATCATGTCGACATCTTCAGGAGGGGCAAATCCCATTTTGGAAGCGATAAAATAATTTCCTCCCGCTACGTGCAAGAGCGCTTCTCCTACGGAATTGACACCTTCCATGGGTCGCCAATCATATTGCTCTTCTGAAAAGGCTTCAGCCAATTGCATGACTTGGCCTTGGTTTTGGCTCAAAATACCTTTGATGGTTTGTTGAACCATCGTGTCTTCTTGCGCAAAGGCAAAGAAGCATGGCAAAATAAATACCAGCGTTAAAAGTTTTTTCATTGTGATACAGTGCTTAGGTTGTCATTGTCCGGCTTTCGGGCATGACCTAAAGATAGCAAATAATGAGGTCATCTACCTTTTTTCGTAGCGGATTGTGAGGTCATAGTTTTTTGAAAAGCTTCCCATTTTCACTTCTAGCGTATCCTAGAATGTCTCCGTTCCCATCCCTTTTAAAATAAACGGGACTATTGGTTTCATCGGAGAAGATGTCCCCGTTTTCGTGGTAGAGTGGGTGGGCCAATCCTTCAAAAGTGGCGTAAAGGGTTTTCTCTTCCGCATCTACAGTAACTTCAATTTGGGCATTCTCTTGAAATTCATATTTTCCAGCATAGCCTTTTAGTTCTGGAGCCGATATTTGGTTGTGGTAGGGGCTGTCGTCTACCAGCACCAGTCCGTCACCAATATTCCAGTTGTCATATTCCATATAATATGCGGTTCGTTTTGCCGCATTCAACCCCTGTAACTTGGCAACCAAGTGCAAGGCGCCGTCAATTCCTGCTGAAATGCCAGCCGTTGTAATGACATTACCATTATCTACAAACCGAACATTTTTGCAAACATCAATTTCTGGGTAGGAACTTTCCAGATTTTCCAAAGCGTTGTGAAAGGTCGTTACTGTTTTTCCATTTAGAATCCCGGCCTCAGCCAATATGAAAGCCCCTGTGCATACCGAAAAGTGATATTGAACGTTTTCTTGGCTTTTTACCCATTCAATAACTGCGGGGTTATTGGTGGCTTTATTTGAATTTCCACCAAAAAAAGCCAAAATATCGGCCTTGGGAGCATCCTCTATGCTGTAGTCGGGTACTACTTTGAGAATACCTTGTGAGGTAATGGGCGATTTGGTAGCCGAAACTGTGAACACTTTATACCCTGCATATGAAAATACTTCCATGGGACCAGCAAAATCCAGTACCTCCACACCATCTTGCAAATAAAAAGCAATGGTTTTGGAGTCACTTTTTTTGACCAATACCATATTGCAGTGACTGCAAACGCCCGGTTGGTCGTGTTCTATCTCATCACAGGCATTGTTGCACGGTGGGCAAATGTATTTGGTTGCTGCGGGAACAATGTTGTTTTGTCCAATACTAGAGTTGATGAGAAAAAAGCCGAGAAAAATTATAATGATTCTGTTCATTTTTTGATGGTTTTAATGCTGCAAACTTACCACCTCCCGTAAAATGGATGAAGGACAATACAGCGCAGAATCAGGACAAGCTATATGGAAAGTTCTGAAGGTAGAGCAGAGGTGTACTTCCTTAAAAGTGAACGCAGTTGGTTGGTGCTTTTCAATCCACAAGCATGGGAAACGGCGTGTACCTTTTCCCCTTTGGAGAGTAATTGAACGGCCTTTTCTACACGGAGTTTTTCCAAGTAATGGCCGATTGTTGTCCCTGTGGTTTTTTTGAAGAGTCGCGTTAGGTTTCTCGGGCTCATGTATACTTTTTCTGCCAAATCCTCAATGGCAATTTTGGTTTCCAAGTTTTGGGCTAAAATATCTTGAACTTGATGGATACGTGTCTCGATATGGTTTCGGTATTGCAAAAAGACGCTCAGCTGCGGGTCTTTCGGCGAACGCCTCAAATAAATGACCACTTCTTTGGCTACTTTGGCGGCGAATACCGACCCAAACAACTCTTCCAAAATGAATAGAGACAAATCAATGCCCGAAGCTACCCCAGCACTGGAATACAAGTTCCCATCCTTCACCAACAAGCGGTCTTTGAGTAGTTCGGTTTTTGGGAAACGTTTTTGAAAATCATCAAAATATTTCCAATGTGTCGTGCACTCTTTTCCATCTAGAAGTCCTGCAAAGCCCAAAAGGTACGCTCCTGTGCACACCGAACACAATTTTGCGCCTTGTTCGTACTGTTTCTTGAGCCATAGGAAGAAGGCTTCGAACTTTTGGACATAATTCGGTTCGTAAAACAGGTGGGATTCTTGACCGGGAACAAAAAGGAAATCACCCGGGCCCAAAGAAAAATCCGCAAAGCCCTTCAATTGGGCCAGGGCCAATCCTGCGCTGGACATGTGTTGACTGTTGTCGTCCATGGCCAGATAGAACGTTTTGATGTCAGCACCGTACTCCCTAGCCTCATAAAACAAATGGGCGGGTCCTGTAATATCCAGTAGCTGGACTTCATCAGGAATTAGGAAGAAGGCACGCATAGTTGAATTATCCTAAAAAGGGATAACGATAATCTTCAGGACCTACAAAAGTTTCCTTGATCAACCGAGGCGATACCCATCGGAGAAGATTTTGGGCAGAACCTGCTTTGTCATTGGTTCCTGAGGCACGGGCCCCTCCAAAAGGTTGTTGGCCCACTACTGCTCCCGTAGGTTTGTCATTGATGTAGAAGTTCCCTGCGGCATTGCGCAACGCGGAGGTAGCTTCCTCAATGGCATACCGGTCTTGGCTTATCACTGCTCCGGTCAATGCATATTCCGAAGTGGAATCTACCAATTTCAAGGTTTCTTTCCAATCGGCATCATCGTACACATAAATGGTTACCACAGGACCGAACAACTCTGTTTCCATAGTGGTGTATTTTGGGTCGGTGGTTCGAATTACCGTAGGCTCAATAAAATACCCTACGGATTTATCATAATTACCCCCTGCAATGATTTCTGAAGTAGCATCTGATTTGGCTTGGTCAATGTATTTGGCAAGCTTGTCAAAAGAACCTTCATGAATCACCGCTGTGATGAAATTTGACATGTCCTCAGGAGAGCCTGGTTTGTTCATCGAATCCAAGTCTTTTTTGACAAGGTCTAGTACTTCATCTGCAATGGATTTTGGCAGGTAGACTCGGGAAGCAGCACTACATTTCTGCCCTTGGAATTCAAAAGCACCCCTTGTGATTGCAGTGGCCACCACCCGTGGTTTAGCGGTTGGGTGTGCTAAGATGAAATCTTTCCCACCCGTTTCCCCAACAATTCGGGGATAGGTTTTATAGGTGTGGATGTTTGTTCCGATTTGCTTCCAAAGTTCCTTGAACACATAGGTGGAACCCGTAAAGTGCAATCCAGAAAATTCTGGATGAGAAAGCACCGTTTCGGTAACCATCACGGGGTCGCCCATCACCATGTTGATGACGCCGTCGGGAAGTCCCGCTTCTTTGAAAATGTCCATAACCACTTTTGCGGAGAATACTTGACTGTCACTTGGTTTCCAAAGCACCACGTTGCCCATCATAGCGGCGCTAGCAGGAAGATTCCCGGCAATGGCGGTGAAATTGAATGGGGTGATGGCGTATACGAAACCTTCTAACGGCCGATATTCCACACGGTTCCAAATTCCTTCGGAAGATTCCGGTTGTTCCGCATAAATCTGCGACATGTATTCCACATTAAAGCGCAAGAAATCAATCAACTCACAAGCAGCATCAATCTCGGCTTGGTGAATGGTTTTGGATTGGGCCATCATCGTGGCCGCATTGATTTTAGCTCGATACGGACCAGCAATCAAGTCCGCCGCTTTTAAGAAGATGGCAGCACGCTGTTCCCAGTTGAGGGTTTCCCATTGTGTTTTGGCCTCCAAACCTGAGGCAATGGCTTGCTCAACATGTTTTTTTTCTGCCAAATGGTACTGCCCCACGATGTGTTGGTGTTCGTGTGGCGGGGACATATCGCGCGTGTTTCCGGTATGGACTTCTTCGCTGCCTATATAGAGTGGTACGGTTACTTTTCCGTTGTAATAAGACTGGTATTGTTGTAAAACTGTTTCACGTTCCGGTGACCCAGGAGCATAGCTTTTTACAGGCTCGTTGATAGCGGTTGGAACTTGAAAGAAACCTTTTCCCATTTTAGCGATTTTAGTTGTTTAGATTATCGCCAAAAGTACTAAAAGGAGTGCGGTCTTTAAAATGAATTAAGCTTAGTTTATCGCAAAGGGGGCAGCGAATTTGAAGGTAGGGATTTCAACCTCAAAATCTTCGGCATTGGCCAAATTGACCATTTGGTAATAGCCCTTCATGGCACCCATAGGAGAAGTCAACAAACATCCTGAGCTGTAGGTATGCGACTTGCCCGGTTTGAGCACTGGTTTTTTCCCAATGACGCCTTCTCCGTCGACCATTTCCATCTCTTTTAGGGCATCATAAATGTCCCAGTGGCGTGCGGTAAGTTGCACGGTATGCTTGCTTTGGTTTTCAATGGTCACTGTATAGCCAAAGGCATAATGTACCTTGTAATTTTTGAAGAAGGTTCCTTCAAAAGTGGTTTGCACCGAAACTTTGATTCCTTTGGTAATTTGAGTGAACATACAGTTAGTAGGTAAAGGCACTTCCCGCAAACAACAATAACACCGTGAAAAAAGCCAAAAAGGCGAAAATTGCGTTGAGAAAAATGTATTTCAAAATGGTTTTAAATCTTCCTTGCCCGTAAAATTTTCGCATCGCCTTATACAAGTAAATTCCGAAAATCAATAAAAACCAAAAGGAACTTTGCGTTCCAATCAAAGTATCTATCAACAAGCTAAGAAGCAGCAAGATAAACAATAAGGATTGGTTGTGGAAGCTAAAGATGAGATGATCGGTGTAGGTATAATTTTTTCTGATATACACCAACCAAATGAAGCCGGTGAATACGGGAAGAAAGAAGAAAATAACGAAAGGGACCTTTGCTATGGTGGTGTTCAAGTAGCTGCCAGGCCTTGAAAGGGCACGCAGAACACTATCTCCAATGTTAAAGGCAGCCCGGTTCATTCTGGTGGAAGGTAGTTTGTGCCGTTCCACCGCATCTTCGTAGGCCATAATCGAGTCTTTTCGAATCAAAACAATAAAGAAGTCAACTTTTTTGAGGATTTTGGAAAGGCCTGATGAACCGCTTTCGATGGAATCGAGATAGGTTTTTGGGTTGCTGAGCATCAGCGAATCCCTTGCTGCTTCTTAGCTTGTTGATAGATACTTT
>JBCBCH010000199.1:0-5462 GCA_038530835.1 Bacteroidota bacterium
GTGTACTGATACGTGTACCGTCAGGCAATACTCCAGAAGCATTGATGGTAACTTCACGTCCTTTTCCAGGATTCATAACATACTTGCTACCACTTCTTTTGCTCAAACCAGGAGCTGAAGCTGTAACCTTGTTGTCAGGAATACCAGGAATGGAAATCGTAATCGGGTTGGAAACCCCACGGTATACCACGTTCATTTTGTCAGCTGCAATTACAGCAGAGTTTGGCTTGTTGATTGTAGAGAAGATGTTGTTCACGTCTACTGGAATCTCCTTACCATCTTGCATATACGTCAATTGACCCTTTAGCTCGTGGTCACCAGCAGCACCAGCACTGATCAAAAGTTTAACTCCACCAGCTACCAATTGATAATCGGTACCTTCGGTCAACTTTCTTCCGTCAAGTGTAATTTCTGCTTTTTCTGGCTTGGCTGTCTTATCTGTTTTACCAAGTACCAATCCACCTTGGAACTTTTCTCCAGCGTAATAAACGGTTTTATCGCTGTCCAGAATCGTTTCAAAGTTTTTCAAAGAAACGGCGCTCTTAAGGTTACCTTCCAAAAGTCCTTTAAGAACATCTTGCTCAGTAGCCTTAACATCTGCTTGCAACTGGGTCAACTTGGTCAATGAAGCCACCATTGGGAAACCTTCATAGTTGTAGTTCATCCAATCTACTTTGATACCATCTCTTTTACGAGTAACCTTACCGTTTTCATCACCGGTCTCGAAACGGGTTTGAATCGCAGCTTTTACGTCATCAAAACCTTCTGCTCCAAGCGCAGCGGTAACTTTCTCACGGTAATTGTTGATGTTGTCAAGGAATTTCTTCCCTTCGGGCTTTAAACCTTCACCTTGAAAGAACAAATTGTCCAAAAAGTCTGATTTGTCCATTACGACGTAATTCTCAGGATCTTCTTGATCTTTAAGCATCTCTGCTTTGATACTTCCCAAATAATCGTAATACTCTTGTGAAAGTTGTTTTACTACTTTGGCTTTCTCATACAGAGGACCATACTTTAAGTTGTCCTCCCCAGCTTTGGTTTCCAAACCTTCAAAGAAAGCTAAGTTATTTTCGTCTGCTTTTGCATTGGAAGTTTCAAGCTTTGCATTCATCAAGCCGAATGCAGCAAGTACTTCCTTGCTCATATTTAAGGCCAACATCGCGATGAAGATCAGGTACATAAGGTTGATCATCTTCTGACGTGGCGTTGCTTTTCCTGATGCCATGTTTTATCTTCTAATTAGAATTAATAATTAATTTGATTTGGGTTTTGTATGGTATAATTACCACTCCAATTAGTTGCGACTCATCGCAGATAACATGTTACCGTACACTCCATTCAAAGAAGAAAGGTTGGTAGCCAAAGACTCCATTTGCTCTTTAAGAGCGCCTGCGTTTTGTACCACTTCTTCGTTGATGGAAGCTTGACGGCTAGCGCTTTCCAACTGAACTTTGTACAAACTGTTCAAAGATTCCATTTGGGCAGCGGCATGGGAAAGCTCCTCAGAATATTTTTTGGTGTGTTGGATAGCGTCTGTAGTAGGGGCCATGTTTTTGGCAGCTCCTTCAAAGTTACGGATGCTATCACCCAAACTGTTCATCAATTGAGAATCGATGTTGGCTTCCTTAAGCAACTCATCAAGTTTCTTGCTCAAGATACCTTCAGCTTCTTTAGCTTCTTTGGCGTCGTTCTTTTTCTTTCCTTTAGACTCACCATTGGACAATTCTGGGTATACCAAAGACCAATCGTACTCGTCATCTACCGGTTCGAATGCACTGATCGCGAAGATCAAAGCTTCCGTGATAAGTCCGATAGCAAGAAGCAGACCACCTGTAAGGGGACCAAACTCCCAGTGAAGAATTTTAAACAATGCCCCAATGATTACCACTGAAGCTCCTAGCCCGTAGGCCATGTTGAACAGCTTTTTTGTTGATTTTGACTGTGCCATAATTCTAGTTTTAATTAAGTTATATAAATAAGTATTTGGTTACGGGTAAATACTATAGTGTTCGTTCTCATTTTAGTTGGGCAAAGTGTTTCCTCTCTCCGAATCTTCTTCTCCCATGTAATCCTGCACGGTTCGGAAGCCGATATAGCTTCTTGCAGAATCTCTATATTCATAATCTCTAGTGCTCACTTGCAAAAAGTAGTCTACATCTTTCCAAGATACTCCACGGATAACCTTTCTTTGATTCTTGCCAGAACCGATATTCGGGTTCATGGTAGAAAGGTATTCGTAAGCACCTTGATCAAAACTGGAACTGGTCCATTCTGATACGTTCCCTGCCATATTGTACAGGTTGTAGTCGTTTGGTTCGTAAGATTTGGCTTCTACGGTATACAGGGCTGCATCGGCGGCATAATCACCTCGTTGTGGCTTGAAGTTGGCCATAAAGCAACCTGTATCACTAATTACGTAAGGTCCTCCCCAAGGGTAAGTACCCCCTTCGATGCCTCCACGCGCTGCATATTCCCACTCAGCTTCTGTAGGTAGTCTAAACTGGTTTACAAATTGTCTTCCTCGGCTTTTTTGGTCATCGTTTTTGAACTTGGTTCTCCAATTACAAAAAGCCTTGGCCTGCATCCAATTTACACCAACAACAGGGTAATCGCTGTACGCATCATGCCAAAAATAATCATTGTGCATGGGTTCGTTGTAGGAGTATTCGAAATCACGAATCCAAACGGTCGTATCAGGATAAATTTCTAGTTGTTCCTGCTTGATAAAGTCTTTTCTTCTACCCTTTTTGGCTCGAGCCGCAGCTTCGATGTCCATCCAGGTATACTGATATTTTAATCTGGTAACGTCTACGGTACGCTGACCATTATAGCTCTCTTCTTCTGGAACGTAAAGAGAATCCATAACCTCTGCGTAGTATTCGTCAGGATATTCAGAAGTATCCCATACCAAATCCACGTCTTTATTGAGTGCTCGACCTTCATAACCTGTTTCACCAAGTCCTGCGTAATTGTCAAGCATGTAACGGTCGTAAACCGACATTTTCGTAGTATCCGCATCTTGGAATGCGTACTCACCAATACCTTCGTCTTCAGGTCCAATACCCAATTCATCGGCCAGAATAGCCAATTTGGTTCGCGTGATGGAATCTTTTACCCACTCCACGAACTGACGATACTCACTATTGGTGATTTCCGTATCATCCATATAAAATGAACGAACGGTAACGGTACGGGTAGGTGCGTTCAAGACTTTGGCTTGGTCTTCTTCCGCCTTACCCATCACAAAAGATCCCCTAGGAATCAATTCCATCCCATAAGGTTTCTCGGGATACCATTTTTTCCCTTTTACCCCAACGAGCTCACCCTTTGACCTTGATTTGGAACCGCAGCTAGAGAGTAAAAAAACAAGGGCCAGAGATGAAAAGATTAGCTTTTTCATACTTTAGGTTAAATTTTCGATTTAAGATTTTAAAAACTGCGCTACACAATTATGATACTCCCAAAACTGTTTTTCGCGCAAATTATTGTGCAAAACCTGTTTAAAGTCAAATAAAAATTTCTAATTAAAACCCTTCCTATAGGCTTTAAACCACCGCTCTGGAATTTTTTGGTTACATGCCTCCAAATAGTCCTCTTCGGTGCATGGTAATAACGCTGGCGAGTTTGTTTTAGTATGTTCTGGTAAAATAGAGGGCACTTCTACCCACCACCTTTCGGTAATGTGGCTTTTGAAGAATATGAGTTCCTCTGTATCCGTTGGTACGGTAAACTTGGTAAAGTCCTCACTTTTTGATGTGGGCACCTCTTGAATGCGAAAACTTATCCCTTCCAAAAAGTACCATATTATTTGGGCCACCAATTGAAATGAGTGGTTGGTATTGTCCCCTTCATATATTCCAAATAGGGCTACAGTATCGCTCAATCCAGCGTAGCGTGCAATCGCACAAATTTCCCTACCGGTAAACCCGTTGGGTGAAAAGCGTTTGCCCATGCCCATTTCACTGGCGCGTATCGCCCTTAAATCCAGACTTACAATATGGGCATTTCGCAAAACGGGTTCAGCCAAAGAAATATTCGCTGCTATATCGCCCAAACGGTACGCATCAAAAAACAGGCGCTCCATTAAATCGATTTCTTCTTGGGCATTGAAATAACTTTGATATCCCAGATTGGAAAAATTGAAAAGATTATTCGGTTTATCCGTGATGATTTTACTCATGTAGGATTGGGAAGAGATGAGCTCGTCGTTTTCACCAAAATCAAACCGACTGTCTACACTCACCAAATTGACCATGTTTGCAATTTGGTCGAATGCCCTATAGGTTGGGAAGGTAACATCTTGTGTAGAACCCAATACTAAAGGAATGATTTTTTCTTCCAAAAGCCCCGCGACGATTTCCTTGACCACAAAGTAGGTATCCTCTACGGTTTCTCCTGGATGCACATCACCCAAATCCAAAATGGTCAATCCCCAATTTCCCGTCATAAGCCGATATAGTTCAATACGGACTTCATCCACATCGAAGGGCTCTGGTCTTTTTTCGTAAGCGTTTCGGGTTTCAAGGACTCCAAACAAAGCAACTGTGGCGTTGGCAAAAACAGGCAGCCCCTTTTTTTCGGTGTGCTTGTGAATGTTTTTTCCTAAAGCTTGCGGTGATAGCAATTCGGTCATTGCTAACACCTTGTCCTTGACTGGGACCAAAAAATCAAATGCCATATTATTTCTTCGCTTTGGACTTGGCTTTTTTCTTTGGTGTTTTTTTATCGATTAATGCTTGGGCTTCTTCCAGGGTGATTTTCGTGGCATCCACATCCTTGGATAGCTCAACTTTAATTCTTCCTTTTATAATATTGTGTCGACCCCATCGCGCTTTCTCGATTCGAATCTTCTCCTCAGGCCATTCTTGCACCAGTTTTTCCGCTTCCTTTTTCTTTTTGGCTTCAATCAACTCATTGATGTCCGCTTGGGAAAGATTATCGAAATCGTATTTCTTGTTTACGTTGATGAACAATCCGTCCCATTTGATGAATGGACCAAAACGCCCTTTTCCTTTGGTAACTTCTTTCCCTTCATAGGTTGCTATCGGAGCGTCGGCTTTTTCCTTCTCGATGATAAGCTCAATAGCCCTATCCATATCCACTTCAAAAGCACTTTCGCCTTGAGCAAGGGAAATGAATTTTTTGCCAAAACGGACATACGGGCCATAGCGACCCACATTCGCTTCTACTTCTTCTCCCTTATAAACCCCTAATTTTCTGGGAAGTTCGAAAAGCGTCATGGCTTCTTCAAAAGTTATGGTCGTAATGGACTGTTCAGGAAGCAAACTTGCAAATTGCGGTTTTTCCTCTTCTTCTACGGTTCCAATTTGGACCATAGGACCAAACCTTCCGAGCCTTGCGGAAACTTGGCGACCTGATTTTGGGTCGGTACCTAAAACACGTTCACCGCTAGCACGTTCGGCATTTTCTTCTACGTCCAGCACGTTCGGATGGAAATCGCG
>JBCBCH010000200.1:0-5459 GCA_038530835.1 Bacteroidota bacterium
CGACAAGCTCCGTTTACCGTATCGCAAAGCACAAGACATGGAATACAATTGAAAAAGTACCAAATGTCACAGAATGTCGGAAAGAATTCAGGATTAAATTTTTGTAAAGCAAATCACAATTCCATCATAAATTGAGTCAGTTCAAAACTTGTTACCTTCGTATTGGCAGCAATTTCAATAGTGCGTGAATCCCAAAAAGAAAACATCAGAAGCCACCATAGGGAAAATCAAAAAACTACGTCAAGTCCTAAAGACTCCAGATGTTTGGGTGGCTGAAATCAAAAAGGGAGATAAAAATGCCCTCTCCAAAGCGATTACGCTTTTGGAAAGCACAAAATCAGAACACCAACTTTTGGCCAACGATATTATTGAAGGGTGCTTGCCCGCATCAGGAAACAGCATCCGAATTGGTATCACAGGGGTGCCCGGCGTGGGGAAAAGTACTTTTATAGAAGTATTTGGCTCACTACTTACAGGACAAGGAAAGAAAGTAGCGGTTTTAGCCGTAGACCCGTCCAGTACCATCAGCAAAGGAAGTATTTTGGGAGATAAAACCCGCATGGAAAAATTATCGGTCGATGACAATGCTTTCATTCGCCCCTCCCCTGCGGGCACTTCTTTAGGGGGCGTGGCACGAGCCACCAAAGAGACCATAGTGTTGTGTGAAGCTGCAGGTTTTGACGTGATATTGGTCGAAACGGTTGGCGTCGGCCAAAGTGAAACCGCAGTCAACAATATGGTTGATTTCTTTTTGCTGCTCAAACTTTCAGGCGCTGGTGATGAGCTGCAAGGCATCAAAAGGGGCATAATGGAGATGGCCGATGCAATTGCCATCAACAAAGCCGATGGTCAAAATAAAAAACGGGCCGCCCTAGCACAAACCGAATTCGCCAATGCACTGCATTTATACCCACCCAAAACCAACGGCTGGAGTCCCAAGGTTTTGCTTTGTTCAGCGCTTGAGCAAACTGGTATTTCGGAAATTTGGTCGGCAATCATGGATTTCAAGGCCAAAACCCAAGCCAATGGGAGTTTTTACTTGCATAGAAAACAGCAAGACCGGCAATGGTTTACGGAAACCTTTTTCGACTTGCTCCAAAGAAGTTTCGAACATCAACCTGAGTTCTTGGCACGAAAGAACGAACTTCAAGAGAGAATCGATAAAAATAAAATTTCTCCATTCGCAGCTGCGCTTGCCTTGATGCAGAAAATAAACGAACGCTAGCGTAAAAAATCATAAATTTGCCCGGCGAAAGCAACCGTAGATGAACACTATTACCCAATCCCTTCTTTCCATAGTTGTCCCACTGTACAATGAGCAGGACAATGTTGTACTCTTGACGGAAAAAATCCATGAAAGTCTTCAGGGTTACGCGTATCAAATCGTGTATATTGATGATTTTTCTACAGACAATACCCGAACGGTAGTCAAGCAAATGAACGACCCATTGGTCCATTTGATAGAGCTCAAAAAGAACTATGGACAAAGCTTGGCGTTAGCCGCAGGAATCGATTACGCGGAAGGCGAATACATTATTACCATGGATGGGGATTTGCAAAATGACCCGTCAGACATTCCGAATATGCTAAGCTTCGCCGTTAACGGGGAATATGATGTGGTCACTGGAATTCGGCAAAAACGGAAAGACTCTTTGGTCAAGAAAATTCCTTCCAAGATTGCGAACTTTTTGGTTCGTAGGGTCACCAAACTGGATATTAAAGACAACGGTTGCGCCTTAAAAGTTTTTACAAAGGATATCGCCAAAGGATTGAATCTCTATGGAGAGATGCATCGTTTTATTACCCTTTTGGCACATTTGGAAGGAGCTCAAATCAAACAAGTTCCCGTGAAACACCATGCGCGACATGCCGGGGTTTCCAAATATGGTTTGGAAAGGGTTTTCAAGGTAGTGGCTGATATGATGCTGCTTCTTTTTATTCGCAAATACTTTCAAAGACCCATTCACCTTTTCGGTATTTTCGGGGTGTTGCTGATTATCCTAGGCATTTTTATCAACATTTACCTCCTCATCGTCAAACTTGGCTTTGGAGAAGATATTGGAAGCCGGCCTCTACTGATTTTTGGAATGATGTTCATCCTTGGGGGCATTCAATTGTTTACGATTGGTATCGTTATGGAATTGCTTATCCGAACCTACTACGAATCACAACAAAAAAGACCTTATCGGGTTAAAAAAGTAAGTATCGGTGCAAGCAAGGCTGCGTAAAAGGCTGCTTACAGGCCTTAAGATTCTGGTCAGCGCGGCACTTATCTATTTCATTTTTACCAAAATTGATTATCAAGAGTTTGTAGCCGCAATTCGAAAAAGCAAGCCCTTACCCTTTCTTTTGGGAATTGTTTTGGTGCTGCTTTCCAAAATCATTGCTGCTGTGCGTCTGAATGCCTATTTCCATACCATCGGAGCCAAACTGACACAAGCCAGCAATCTGAAACTCTACTTCCAAGGTATGTTTTATAACCTGTTCCTGCCGGGTGGTATAGGTGGTGATGCTTATAAGGGGTATGTGGTTCAAAAGCAATTTCAAACCGGAACGAAAAAGGTAGTCGGTGTTTTGTTTCTGGATCGTTTGAGTGGCATGGTCGTCATTTGTGTTTACATTCTTCTCCTCGCACTATTTATTGAAAATCCTCTGGTTGAAAACATAAAACCGCTTATCGCACTTTGCATTCCACTGGGTGTCGCGGCCTTTTGGTTCATAAACAACTATTTCTTCAGTTATGCCCTGAACGTCTTCTGGAAATGTTTGGGCTATGCCGCCCTAGTACAACTTTCGCAAGTGGTTTGCGTATATTTTTTATTGAAGTCCTTTTTGGTTACCGAAAGTATGTTGGAATATTTGGTGGTTTTTCTAGTCTCCTCGGTAGTATCCATTATTCCGTTGACCATAGGAGGGTTTGGCAGTCGTGAAATCACTTTCTTTTATGGCTCAGAATGGTTAGGACTGGATTCGAACGTTTCGGTGGGTGTAAGTTTTTTGTTTTTCGCCATCACGGCCATCATCTCTTTGATAGGCATCATCTACCACATTAAAAAACCGGACCTTAAATCAGAGGAGGATTAATCCAGATAAACCAAGTGCATTTCGTTGAGCTTCTTTGCGCGTGTTGAAGGATTCAAAAACTTCAAGGTAAGTCTGGTAATTCGAAATTGGTCCACAGTGATTTTATCATGCCAATGAAAACCAAGGTTTGCCAAAGTCTCTAGCTCTTCATCCGTAGCGTAAACCCAAACCTCATGCATTTTCAATAGCTCCTCTTCCGGAACGATTTTAACGGGTTCACGATTGTAAAAATCCAAAGCCCAGCTATATCGTTCTGAAATTTTATAGATTTTATCCACAGGGATTCCCCTTTCTTCCACCTTCTTGGCCATTGTGGAACCCGCCTGATATTGCAATAGGGAGGGATAAAAATGAGAGTGCATCACAAAATTGAGCAGTAAAGAACTGTATACCGACAAGGTGATGATTCGCATGTAGTACGCTTCTCGATTCAAACAAAAGTAGACAATGACCCCCATCAAAAAGAAAAGCAACACGTAACTCAGGGTATGTTCAAACTTGAATACGTGAAAGCAAATCAATAAGGTAAAAATGAACACCACACTTAGCACTGCATATTGAATCCCAAGCATCAATTGAATCACCCTCTTCTTGGCATATCGGTTCAATCCGTGTAGGTAGGAAGCGGCCAAAATGGAATACAAGGGAATCAAAATATTCATATAGTGTGGCAACTTAAACTGTGCAAAACTGATGATAGCAAACAAAATGGTAATGCCTCCCAAAGTCAAAAATTCATATTGAGGTCGATATTGAAATCGCAACTTCACAAAGGTTTTTACCCTACGCCAATAACCAATCAACGCCAGAATGGTCCATGGAAGAAACACCCATAAAAAGGTGTGAAAGAAAAAGAAAAAGTCACTGCTGTTCTTCCCAACGCCTTCTCCACTCAATCGCTCAAAACTTTGTTCCCAAAAAATGAAATAAATACCGCTTCGCTCCGCTTTGCCCCGAATTACTTTTTCAGGGTGTAAGTCAAATTGATGGTAATACGCATATAACATTGGCGCAATGGTCAAACCAAATACCAAAACTGCAACGACTAACTTCCAACTTAGTACCCGACTCCATTTTCGTGTATAGGCTAAATGACATAGTAAACTCACCCCAATGACAAGCAAGGCAATTTGTCCTTTGGTAGAAAAGGCGATTCCCGCAGCAAAAGCACCTAGAGCGATATTGCCTAGCTTTCCTTTTTCAATGTAAGCAACCAATTGCCATATACCGAGGATGGTAAACCCAGTGAGTACTGCATCCGTACGGACATCAATCGTAGCCAAAACAATGGTTTGGGCAGTCATAAAAATTAGCGCCGAGAACCGCCCCACATCTTTATTGTAAAGCAATTTTCCCAGACCGAAACAGCTATAAGCACCGAGAAGAATCGATAAAATACCAGGAATGCGATAGGCCCAATCGTGAATACCAAAAATCTTGAACGAAAGCGCTGCCAACCAATAATGCATGTGGGGTTTATCCAGATATTCTTCTGGTCCCTTGAAAAGATTCAGAAAATCATTTTCCTGAACCATTCGCATGGCCATGACCGCAAATTGTGCAGAATCGTTTTCCAAAAGTGTGACGAACATCCCCAAGATGTAGACAATGACTATTAAAGACATTAAAAACCAATACCTTAAGGATGATATCATACCCCGATTTTTTCGAATGCAAATATAGATAACTTGGCAAATAACCAACCAAAGAAAGCACCGATGAAAATACCGGTAAGCACATCCAAAGGAAAGTGAACGCCCAAGTAAATTCGGCTATACGCAACTAGCATGGCCCAAACCAAAATCAGCATTCGCCAGCCAGCGGTCAACTTTCCTGACAATAGGGTAATTACAAAGAAAGATAAAGCCATTGCGTTGGCAGCGTGAGCAGAAAAATAGCTGAACTTACCCCCGCAAGAGGCTTTTACCAAACGGAACATTCCTTCCAACTCGAGATCGTGACAGGGTCGTAAACGCCCGACTCCATACTTGAAAAAGTTCGCCAGTTGGTCCGTCGCGGTAATCAACAAAGCAATAGCTACCAGGCAGGTCAAAGTCTGTTTTGGACCCAACTTTTTAAATAGCAAAACAAGAAAAATCACATAAGCTGGAATAGCGTAGTATTTGTTGGTAACTACCAGCCAAAACCCATCCCAAGCGGGCGTACCCAAATTGTTTAGGTAAACAAATACCTCCTTATCCCATTGCATCAAAGCCTCCAACATCCTTATGCTTCGTAACGGGATACTTCTCTGTCATAAAACGCATTGGCGGAAGATATGAGTTCTTCCATCACATTGGCCAACTCGGTTTCATCCTCTTTGGCAAACTCTTCAAACCATTCAACTTCATCGTCTTCCAAATTGACTATAAATC
>JBCBCH010000201.1:0-5456 GCA_038530835.1 Bacteroidota bacterium
TATTTTTCTAAACTCTTGCTGATAGTTGGAGGTAGTCTTTTCAGAAACCAAACGCGAGTTGTCGAGACTTTTCTTTAAGGAAAGTAAAATCTGATTCGGATTTACCGGCTTAATCAAATAATCGGCAATTTTGGAACCAATCGCTTCGTCCATGATATACTCCTCTTCACTTTTTGTAATCATGACCACGGGAATGGAGGCGTCGTGTTTTTTGATTTCCGTCAAGGTTTCCAACCCCGAAATACCGGGCATGTTCTCATCTAAAAAAACAATATCGAAAAAACGTTGCTTGATTTCTTCCAAAGCTTCTTGGCCGCTTTGGCAGGTTACAACATTGTAATCTTTCCCTTGAAGAAATAAGATATGGGGCTTAAGGAGGTCTATTTCATCATCAACCCAGAGGATGGTGATATTTTTCATATAGTGTTATCTTTACAGCTTAAAATCGTCTTTTTTGACCGAAGCCAAAAAACTTCAATTCTTTAACGATCCAATTTACGGTTTTATTGGAACCCCAAACGAACTTGTTTACCAACTCATAGGGCATCCGTACTTTCAACGACTTCGTCGTATTTCCCAAATGGGAATGTCCTATTTGGTTTATCCCGGTGCACACCATACGCGTTTTCACCATGCTTTGGGCAGCATGCACTTGATGACGAAGGCAATTGGGATACTTCGTCAAAAAGGCGTAGCCATTTCACCATCAGAAGAAAATGGCTTGCTGTGCGCTATTTTACTCCATGACGTAGGCATGGTCCTTTCTCCCATGCCTTGGAAGGATTTCTGTTGGAAGGGATTTCCCATGAAACCTTGTCCCTACAATTCATGGAAGCTTTGAATGTGCAATTTGATGGAGCTCTTGATATCGCTATTGCCATTTTCAAAGGGGAGTATCCTAGAGTTTTTATGAACCAGTTGGTGTCAAGCCAGTTGGATATGGATCGTTTGGACTACCTAAAACGTGACAGCTTTTATTCAGGGGTGACGGAAGGCAACATTAATTCCGAACGTTTGATAAGCATGCTCAATGTAAAGGATGACCAAATTGTTGTAGAGGAAAAAGGGATTTATGCTGTGGAGAAATTTTTGATGGCACGCACCTTTATGTATTGGCAGGTCTATCTTCATAAAACCAGTTTGGCCGCCGAACAAATGCTGATTCGAATCATGCAGCGGGCAAAACTCCTTCTTTCCCAAGGAACTAAATTGGCAGGAGGAGAAAGGTTGTCCGTTTTTCTGCGGTCAGAGGAAACTTCTTTTCCCGAAAAACATTTGGAAAATTTTGCTCTTTTGGATGACACTGATATACTATTTGCCTTAAAACAATGGCAATTTGCAGAAGACAAGGTGCTTTCTGCCCTTTGTGCAATGCTATTGGAACGACGCTTGTTGCATGTTAAAATGAAAAACAAACCTTTTAATGATGAGAAGTTATCCAATCGAAAGCAGAAAGTGTCCGAGCATTTTGGTCTAACGCCAGAAGAAACGGATTATCTCATGTTCGATGGTCATGTTTCGCATACCGCATACCATACCACTGCACAACCTATTAATATCTTGCGAAACAATGGAAAGGTCGTTTCCTTAGCCAACGAGTCAGACCATTTTGGTCCTAAAGAGCTTTCAAAAAGTGTTTCCAAATACTACTGCTGTTATCCAAAATTCTGTTAAACAAATTTTGTTACTTTTGCAGCAATGAAGTTTACGGCCACCCAGATTGCAGGTATTTTAGAGGGCGAGGTTGATGGAAATCCCGAAATTGCCGTACACAAACTATCCAAGATTGAAGAAGGGGAGCAAGGCTCTTTGACCTTTCTGGCCAATCCTAAATACACTTCCTTTATTTACTCTACCAAAGCGTCAATAACGATTGTCAATAAGGACTTTGTTCCCGAACAGCAATTGTCCACTACGCTAATAAAGGTGGAAGACGCTTACAAGTCGTTCTCAAAATTGCTTGAGTACTATAATCAAGTAAAAAGCAATAAAGTGGGAGTAGAGCAACCTAGTTTTGTTTCTGAGACGGCAACTTATGGTGAGGGCTTTTATTTTGGCGCTTTTTCCTATTTAAGTGACAACGTCAAAATAGGGAATAACGTGAAGATTTACCCCAACGTTTATATTGGCGAAAATGTGACCATAGCCGATAATGTGGTTGTCTTTGCAGGAGCTAAGATTTACTCTGATTCCATTATTGGAAACGAGTGCGTCATCCATAGCGGCGTTATCATCGGGGCCGACGGATTTGGCTTTACGCCCAATGAAAATGGAGAATACAGCAAAGTACCACAAACCGGGAATGTAATCTTAGAAGACCACGTGGATGTTGGTGCAGGAACTACGATTGACCGTGCTACCTTGGGTTCAACCATTTTGCGCAAAGGCGTTAAGTTGGACAATCAAATACAAATTGCCCATAATGTTGAAATTGGTGAACACACTGCAATTGCGGCACAGACAGGAATCGCAGGGTCTACCAAAATTGGAAAGCACTGCTTGATTGGAGGGCAAGTAGGTATTGTAGGACATATCACCATTGGCGATAGAGTGCGCATTCAAGCGCAATCCGGAATAGGACGTAATGTAAAAAGCGACGAGGTACTTCAAGGTTCACCAGCATTGAATTATGGGGACTACAACAAATCGTATGTCCACTTCAAAAACCTCCCAAAACTAGCTAGCACAATCAACAATATTGAAAAAAAGCTTGACGGCGATAAATGACAAACACTAAGCAACGTACCATAAACCAAAAGGTTACGCTAAAAGGAGTTGGTTTGCATACCGGAGAAAACGTCACGATGTCGTTTCTTCCTGCAAAAGAGAATCACGGATTTGCATTCAAAAGGGTAGACCTAGAGGGCGAGCCTATCATTGAAGCGAATGCCGCTTATGTGGTGAATACCCAACGTGGGACGAATTTGGAAAAAAATGGCGTGAAGATTCAAACTTCGGAGCATGTGCTTGCTGCCCTCACCGGATTGGATATTGACAATGTTCTTATTGAGCTTGATGCTCCGGAGCCTCCTATTATGGATGGGTCCTCCAAGTTTTTTGTTGAAGCTTTGGAAGAAGCGGGTATCGTGGACCAAGAATTGGATAGGGAGGAGTATGTTGTTAAAGATGTTATCTCCTATAAAGACGAAGGCACGGGAAGTGAAATAACCATAATCCCGTCAGATACCTATCAAGTAACAACGATGGTGGACTTTGGCACCAAAGTATTGGGTACCCAAAATGCAACGCTGGAAAAATTAAGTGATTTCAAAGGAGAAATCGCGGATGCCCGAACCTTCAGTTTTCTGCATGAACTTGAAATGCTTTTGGAGCATGGGTTAATCAAAGGCGGGGATTTGAACAACGCCATTGTTTATGTGGACAAGGAGATTTCCGATTCTACCATGAAAAAACTCGAAAAAGCGTTCAAAAAAGAGAAACTTTCGGTGAAGCCCAATGGGATATTGGATAATTTGACATTACACTATCCTAATGAAGCGGCACGACACAAATTGTTGGATGTGATTGGAGACCTTGCGTTGGCCGGTACCCGAATTCGTGGTAAGGTTATTGCCAACAAACCAGGGCACTTTGTCAATACCCAGTTTGCTAAAAAATTACAGAAGATTATCAAGCAAGAACGTAGGAATTCTGTTCCGGACGTGGACTTGCATGCCAAACCCGTTAAGGATATCAACCAAATTATGGAAATGCTGCCACATAGGCCGCCCTTTCTTTTGGTGGATAAAATCATTGAACTTTCAGACCAGCACGTGATTGGGATGAAAAACGTTACCATGAATGAACCCTTCTTTGTGGGGCATTTTCCGGGAGCGCCGGTTATGCCCGGGGTTTTGCAAATTGAAGCCATGGCACAAACCGGCGGTATTTTGGTGTTGAGCACCGTTCCCGACCCTGAAAACTATCTCACCTATCTTTTAAAGATTGATAATGTGCGATATAAACAGCAAGTCGTTCCTGGGGATACCTTAATTTTTAAATTGGACTTGCTTTCTCCCATTCGAAGGGGCATTTGCCAAATGCAAGCCCGTGCCTACGCCAATGGGAGATTGGTTTCTGAAGCTGAAATCATGGCGCAAATCACTAAAGTAAAAGGAATTTAAGTACGATGAATCAACCTTTAGCATACGTCCATCCTGGCGCTAAAATTGCCAAGAATGTCGTGATAGAGCCCTTCACTACCATTCATAATAATGTCACCATTGGAGAGGGCACATGGATTGGTTCCAATGTAACGATTATGGAAGGTGCGCGCATCGGGAAAAACTGCAATATTTTCCCTGGGGCGATAATATCCGCTACACCACAAGACCTCAAATACAAGGGCGAAGAAACTACGGTTCAAATCGGCAACAATACCACTATACGTGAATGTGCCACCATAAATAAAGGTACGTCCGACCGAATGAAAACGGTTATTGGAAATAATTGTCTGATAATGGCTTACTGTCACGTCGCACACGATTGTGTGGTGGGGGATGGTTGTATCTTCAGCAATAATTCAACTTTGGCTGGGCATGTAACCATTGGTCAGAATGTTGTACTAGCAGGAATGGTTGCCGTGCATCAGTTTGTTTCTATTGGGAATCATGCCTTCGTGACGGGAGGGTCATTGGTCCGTAAGGATATTCCTCCCTATGTAAAAGCCGCAAGAGAGCCGTTGTCCTACGTTGGAATCAATTCCGTGGGACTCAGAAGAAGGGGATTTGATTCCGATAAGATTCGAGAAATTCAGAATATCTATCGCATCCTTTATCAAAAGAATTATAACAACACCCAGGCTGCCTCTATTATTGAAGCAGAAATGGAAGCTACTCCAGAGAGAGATGAAATCCTACAATTCATAAGAGACTCGCAACGCGGTATTATGAAAGGTTATTTTAGTTCAAACTAAGCATATGGCAAATACTTCAGATATCAGAAAAGGGTTGTGCATTCGATACAACCATGACATTTATAAAATCGTTGAATTCCTTCACGTAAAACCTGGGAAGGGTCCGGCATTTGTGCGTACCAAACTCAAAAGTGTTACGACTGGCAAGGTGATTGACAACACCTTTTCCGCAGGACATAAAATCGAAGATGTGCGCGTGGAAACGCGTTCCTACCAGTACTTATATAACGAAGGAGACACCTTTCATTTTATGAATACCGATGACTACAACCAAATTTCCCTTCAGAAGGATGCCTTGGACGCTCCTGATTTATTAAAGGAAGGCGAAGTAGTCACGATTATTTTCAATACCGAAGATAGTTTGCCTTTATCTGTAGAGATGCCGGCAAGTGTCATTTTGGAAGTAACCCATACCGAACCCGGTGTTAAAGGGAATACCGCAACGAATGCCACCAAACCGGCTACGGTTGAGACCGGTGCACGTATCAACGTTCCATTATTTATCAACGAAGGGGATAAAATAAAAGTGGACACGGAAAAG
>JBCBCH010000202.1:0-5455 GCA_038530835.1 Bacteroidota bacterium
ATTGCGTCCGTATTGATGGTCTTGTATCCAAAAACTTCACCATGTTTTCCTTCTTTCGCAACGGTAGCCAAATAATCATAATAGTTGTTAGGGCCGGCATAGCCTTTTGGTTTGGGAAAAGGATTTCCCGCGGTTGAAAATGACCATATTTCCGCTTTAGGGTCTGCGTAATCTTCGCTGTATTTCAATCCTGTAGTCATGTCTAGGATTTGTCGAATGGTCGCATCACCGAATGCGGAATTCTTCAATTCCGGGACATAATCACTTCCAGTTTTGTTTTCATCCAAAGCCCCTTCTTCGATTAGCATTGCCCCAAGCGTACCCGTAAAGGTTTTACTTACTGACATTGCAGCATGAACTCCTTGCGCTTTTAAGCAACCAAAGTATTTTTCGTAGACAATTTTGCCCTTGTGCAAAATCAACATTCCATCGGTATAGTTTTCGGAAAGTGAGGCCTCCCAAGTCATCGGTTCTGTGGTATCCGAAGGAAGAAAGGTTAAGTCATCTATGGCGTTGTCCAACACAACCTCAAACTCATATAGGCTGTTTCGGGCTGCTTTGACCTCAGTGGTGGGCATAAACTGGCGCATGTGGCAAACACTGTAACGTAACGCTGGAAACTGAAAAAAGCTCCCATCAATTGCTGATATGGTTTTGTTTTTAGGAGGCGGAAATCCTTGCATCCAGCCCAATTGATTGGGGTTGGATTGTTCTGCAGTTAAGGGTTCTTGGGCAGGAAGGGCAAAGCTCAATGACAAAGCAATAGAAAAAACAGTAAAGGTTTTCATGATGTTTGGAATTGCGAACGAAACAAGGAATCAAAAAACACCTTCAAGGTATTCCAAATTATCGTGGCGTGAAATACGATACATCAGATTTTGAATGAATTGCGCAAAGATTCTCGTTGAACGGAATTACACCATGCCGTTTGTACCGGAAGATGATGAAACCTACCAATGCCCCGTTCCCGGGTCTCCTTTAAAAGGTCCGGTTAAATCGGAAGTAATCCATCCAGCATAAAAACGCCCGGGTTGTGGGGTTACCCGTTCATCGTCCACATAACATTCCAAATGTTGCGGATAAAATCCCAGATAATCTTTTAATGCTGCGAATTCGGCAAACGGATTGGCATACGACCAGGATACAGCGCGCTCGGGTTGGTTTTTTAAAGCCCAATAGGCAGCGCTTCCTTTCCACTCGCATAAAGAGGTTTTATTTGGCACCTGTACCAAAAGGTCAAGCTTGATATCCTTGGGAGGAATGTAATAGGTTGGTGGACTAGCCGTTTCAAGTACTGCTAACGCTCCTTTTGTCTGAACCAAGGTATGACCTTGATGTAGGATTTTTACAGTTTTAGCTACTGGTTCGATAACCGGGGGTCTCGGAAAATCCCAAACAGAGCGTTGTCCCGGTTGCGGTTCTACGGCAAATTCAGGTCTTTGCTGCCCTTTATGGTTCCAGTGTTCTCGAGCTTTCTGTAACCAACTGGATTGGTTTTGGTGTGGTTTTTTCGATTTCATTGCTTAACCCTTTTGAAGGTACCCTCAAATTAAAGGTTTTACCGTATAAAACTTTACTCAATATTGGTTTTAGCAGAAATCTTGCGTGTGCATTATCGTTTCCGCCCAGAATACTGCATGGCTTCCCCTTTTCCGAAACCATAGCTAAATCCAAACGCAACGAAACGAGCCCGAAAACTACGGTTGAACACCTCAAAATCGGTTTGTACGATTTGATTTTCACGAATCCGAGAGGCAAATGCATCCCGGATGCTGAGGTTCAAAACGGCTTTTCCTTTGAGTAGCTTTTTTCGCAAACCCATATCCAAAAAAGCAATTTCACTAATTTCACCCTGAACGGTTTGGAAAGCGGAGCGATAGTTTCCCGTGGTTTCAAAATCAATGTCCCAAGGTAATTTCACTTTGGTTAAAAGTTTTGAAGACCACTGGTCTGCATTGAAGTCAAAGATTTCATCTTCAAAACTACCCTCACGCGCAAAAGTGTTGTAGTTGAAATCCAAATTAAAGGTCAACCAATTCGCAGGACTATATTTCGTGTTGAACTCCACACCCCAGGCATTGTTGGTGCCAATGTTTTCGGGTCGCCGGATATTTACATTGTCCTCAAAAGTTGAAATCCGTTCGATAATATCTGTCGTATAGCGATGGTAGACCCCAAGGTTTAGAGACGTTTTTCCGACAAAGAAAATACCTGTGATTTCATACGAATCCGTAAACTCTGGCAGAAGGTTCGGATTTCCTTGTCGAATGTTGAAGTTGTTTCGAATATTGAAAAAAGGATTTAAATCCCATAAGCGCGGACGATAAATCCGTTTTGAGTATCCTGCTTGGAGAGATACCTTCTCGGTAAATTTATAAGAGGTATGGAAGCTGGGAAATAAGTTGGTGTAGTTTTGGTCGTTGGATTCATTCGTATTGACCAATAAGGTGCCGAGTTCCGTGTTTTCCAATCGCATCCCTGCTTTCAACCCCCATTTTTTTCCTTCGTAGGCAGCCGTTCCATAAACCCCGAGTACATTTTGGTCAAATTCAAAGATGTTGGTCAAGCCAGGGTCGCTCACGAAAACACCATTTTCTAGATTCTGCACCTCAAAATCATTGCCGACATCGTTTAACACGTATTGCGCACCAGTTTCAATACTAAAGGCATCCGAAAAGGGTTTGCTGTAATCTAGTTTGAAGGTATACACCGACTCCTCAAAATCTGTTCGGGTAATCTGTTCCGCGTCCCGGTCCGCACCTGAAAGCGTGGTATCCAGAAAATCTGAGGTTTGGTCTTTCCCGAAAAAATTCCCCAAAGCACTGAAGATGAGGTCGTGGTCTTCATCATCTTCAAAGTCTTTTTTAAATTGAAGTTCGTACTGGAACTTTGGATTTCTAGCATCGGTAACTTCCGTTCGTTCCCACTCAGAGGTGCTGTTTCCCGTTCCGTCTAAAGCGGTAAAGTTTGTCGTTGAAGGTTGGTCCTCAATTTCCAAAGCGAAGTTTCCAGTGAGCGTCACCACGGTGCTTGGCGTGATGTAGTAATCCGTACCGAGAATGAAATTGTAGAAGGTCTCGTTTCGAAACTGGTCTCCAGTGGATAAAATACTATTGCCTGATACGAGGTCCGTATTGCGTACCGTAATTTCATTGGGGAGCTCTCGATAGCCCACCCCCAACTGCGTGAACAGGTTTAATTTTTCGGTGCGTCGGTTGAGACTTACCCCTACACTGTGATTGTTGGGGGCTCCTGTATTGACGGAAACAGAGCCGTTCAATCCTCTTTTCTCTTCCTTTTTCAAAACAATATTGATGATGCCCGAGGTGCCTTCCGCATCATATTTTGCTGAAGGGTTGGTAATCACTTCCACCCGTTCGATGATATCTGCCGTGATTGTGCCCAGTGCGTTGTTTTCATCACTCGTCAGTATGGAGGGTTTCCCGTTGATGAGTACCTGCACACCGTTACTCCCGCGCAAACTGATTTGCCCTTCAATATTTACGTTGACCGATGGTACGTTGTTCAGCACCTCCAGTGCGCTAGCACCTGTGCTGCTGAGGTCTTTTCCAACATTAAAAACGCGTTTGTCCAATTGGAAAACTGTTTGGGAAACTTCACCTTCCACGACGACTTCTTCCAATTGTTGGGCATCTTCCGTAATTTCGATGGTTCCCAAATCAAAGAAGCCATTCTGGGTCGCAGAAGGTTGGATGGTCTTTTTTTCAAATCCGATGAAACTTATTTCCAAATAATAGTTGGTAGCGGATGTTTCCAATGTAAACGTCCCGTCTTCTAGAGTGGTGCTGCCACTAATGGCCTGTTTCGTAAGTTCATCTGCTATCATGACCGTGGCATAGGCAACGGGTTGTCCTGAGGTTTTGTCAACCACCTTTCCGGTATAGGTTACGCTTTTTTGCTGTGCTTGCAGCGTAAGCTGGGAAAATAAAAGGAGCAGTGAAGTAAGTAATAGGGCCCTGACACCATTCATGATAAATCAATTTTATTGCAAAGGTCAGGTATGCAAAGATAGGCATGGAATTTATTTCTGCGAACGACGGAGCTTTTCCCCTAAACAACAACAGCGGCAACTTGGGCTCTATTTCGACCGTTTGCCCATCCAAAACCGTCGTTTACTGGATTATGTTTCTCCCGGTGTTTTCTGTACTGTACTTTTACCGTTATGACCACTTCGCAGAAAGAACTCGTTTTCCAGATTGTTTTGATAGTCCTGGTTTTTCTGTTTTATTCATTTGACGCGGAAAATCCTGGTTTTCGGCTGTCTGAAGCCACTATTTTTTTCACACATGTACTTGTGGCGTTGGCGATAGGGTATTGGCTGATGCCCAAATACATCTATGGAAAGAAATACCTCCTATTTTTTGTTTGGGTGGTAGTACTGATAACCGCTGTGATTGCTTTGGAGGAATTGGTCTTGGAACAAATCTTTTTTCCGGGAACGCGAAGGGCACGGAGATTTCCTGGCGTTGTGTTTTCCTTGTTGGAAGTGCTTCCCGTAATTACCATACTTTGTGGATTTAAATTTGGATGGGATGCCCTCCAAAAACAAGACCAAATTGAAGCCCTGAAGAGTACGGTTCAAGAAAGTGAGTTACAGTTTTTGCGCTCCCAGATTAACCCACACTTTTTGTTCAACAACCTGAACAATTTGTATTCGTATGCGCTGGAAGGTTCTTCCAAAACACCTGAAATCATTTTGGAGTTGAGTGGACTTTTGCGCTACATGCTATATGAATGCAAAGAAAAGTTTGTGCCGCTGGACAAAGAAATCAAACAGTTGCATAATTTTATTAAGCTGAATAAGCTGCAAATAGAAGATAGGGGCGTAGTGAATTTTTCGGTCCACAAGATTAATTCTGATTATAAAATTGCTCCTCTGATTTTAATCGTGTTTATTGAAAATGCCTTTAAGCACAGCCAGGCGGGGCAATCCGAGAATATTGCCATTGCTATTACCATAAAAATGACCGGGAACAACTTGCATTTCCATTGCACAAACAACTATGAAGCATCTGAAGGTTTGGATACTGTGGCTGCTGGCATTGGGCTAGCCAATGTGAGAAAACGTCTGGACTTGTTGTATCCAAATGATTATACGTTGACGATTACTGAGGATGAAAATCAATATACCGCGGATTTGACCATCACCTTACAAAAGAATGAGGTATGATGACCTGTCTAATCGTAGAAGACCAACCACCGGCCCAACGTATTCTCAAAAAATACATTGAAGATATAGGGACGTTACAGTTGAAAGGCACTTTTCCAGATGCGATTCAAGCCATGCAGTTTTTGGAAAAAGAGCGGGTTGACCTTCTTTTTTTGGACATACACCTGCCCAAGCTTTCCTGTTTGGATTTTCTGAACACTGTGCCGAATCCTCCGAAAGTTATCCTAACCACCGCTTTTTCGGAATACGCTTTGGAGAGCTACG
>JBCBCH010000203.1:0-5434 GCA_038530835.1 Bacteroidota bacterium
CAGTTTAAGATTATCATGAACTGGTTGCGCAATCCGTTGAAGGCATCCAAATCAGCTTTGAGCGACCCTACGGCCAAGTCGGCTTTGATACGAACAGGTATTTTGTTTAGGTCGTTGGAAACCCAAAGCGTCAAACTTTCTTTTTCCTTGAATACGCGTCCAGACTGAACCAAGGGCCTAAATTTAAGGCATTCTACTTTGCCAAATTTGGTTCGGATGACTTCTTTGCCCAAAAATTTGAGCTTGAATTTGAAAATACCGTCGTCATCGAACAGCATATCCATATTGATGGATTCGCCTACTTCAAAATCATCAATTTCGTAACGATTTCTTAAATGATAGGCCGCTGAAAGCAGGTCTTGAACATTGTTGTGCACGGAAAAGTCTTGAACATTCCCGCTTTTATTGTCCGTAAGGATGGCCTTGTCGTCGTCGTAATTGAAATCTATTTCAATGTCTTTGGTATATCCGCCTTCATTGGTTTTGCGAATAAAACGATAGGGTTTCCCATCGTATCGGTCAAAATAACTTTCGAAAGTGTCGTCTACTTTGAAGAAAATGCTAGCGAAGCCTGTGGTTTTTCCTCTTCCGACCACATGGTAAACGGGAATACTGTCGTATTTATCCGTATTTAAATGGAGCGTAGCGTAGCTGGCGTTTAGAAACCCATAATGAATTCTAAACTTGAGCCATTCGCCTGATTTAAAAGCGGGATTGCGCTTTTGAGCGAAAGCGGATGTCGACATAATAATGCAAAGTAGGATACATATTTTTTTCATGGCGCTTAATACTGTTGTAAAGTTACTAAGATTCAATTTCTTGTATTCTTTATTTACAATTACTTAAACAAAAGCTATTCCAAAATATTGTACCATAAAAAAAGCCCAGTATCCACTGGGCTTTTCCTAAATAACCAACCAAACTTTAAATTATGAAAAACCAATACTTAAAGTGATAAGGGAACCACCCCTTATGTTTAGTAAATATACTTTAAGGTTTTGTAGGAAAATAAGTTTTTAACTTACTTTAACTAACCTTTGCTATTCTTTGGCAATTTGGCCTCGTTATTCCAATAATTCTCTTAAAACCAAAACCCTACACTAAAGAAAATATGGTCGTTTCCACTTTCTGGGGCCCAGGAATAATACACCTGAACCGGACCTAAAAAGGATTCATAACCGTAGCCTACGCCATAACCTGAAAAGGTCGGGGCCGTGAACCAATCTCCTGTACGAAACAAATCATCGTCTACATTGGCGTAGTTTGCGGCGAACATGAAATGGTTTTTAGGCGCAAATTCCACATCAGTGCGAGCAAAAGCTTTGATATAGCTGTTCCCAGGAAGGCTTAAAAAGTCATATCCGAAAAATGGTACAAAATTATTTATAAGGTCATTGCCGAAACCGCCTAAAACAAAATCAAACGACGTAACATTGGATGTCCCGAATTTTACACCACCAGACGCTTCCAAGTTTAGGCTTAACCAGTCCAAAATGGGTATTGCAGTACCCAATTGTCCCTTGGCTATGGAAAACTCCTTGAAATTGTTATTGAAGTCGGATGAGAATAAGTACAAGTGGTAATCGCCGTTGAAATAAAGTCCTCGCTTTGGAAAGTACTTGTCGTCATACGTATCTAAAGTAACGGTACCAAAAGTGTTGAAGTAATGGGAGTCTTCAAAGAAAGTACGTTCTGAACCTTCAGGTTCAAAACTTCCCTCGGCATCCTCGATAAATTCATTCAAGGTGGTTGTGCTGTAGCGTAAAAACTTATGTTCTATTCCTAGGGAAACCGCGAACTCCTCGCGCAAAACCGTTTGCAAATACACTTGATTGGTCAAGTCGGTAACATCAAGATTGATTTCTCGAATGTTGGGGTCGTCAACGACATCAAAGTTCGAACGAATCAAATTAAACTCAACTTGCTCATCAAAAGTGTTGAAGTTTGAATTAATCCCAAAGCTCCAATACGAACCTTTATCCAAATAGTATTGAAAGTTGTATCGGATATGATCGCCTAGAATAAAATCAAACGAAGCAACATCATCATTCCAAAGCAAGTTTTTCTTGGTAAGGTTGATAAGCGCTGCGCTTTTATACAAATCATCATAATGCGCTGCCATTTTGATGAACATTTTGGTATCGTTCTCCTTTAGCTTTAGAATCAAATCGGTTCCCAGTCCATTGGAAATCAATTCATACCGAATCGCCTTAAAGTTTCCTGTGGCTGACAGATTGGTAATGCCTTGTTTAAGATCTTCAAAGGAAATGGCTTCCCCTAAATCAAAGCGCAGTTTTCCCTTAATAAACCCTCGGGTATACCTATCGTTTCCTTTAATAATCAAACGATTTATGGTAAGGGAGTCTAATACCGCTACATGGTTCTGTTGCAACCCACCTGTTTTATTTTGAAGAGCAGCCAAGGCTTTTAAATCGGGCATTTTACCTTCAGCAGCGGCTACTCCAGTTTCGATGATTTCCAAGCTCCGTTCAAAATCGATAACCGTAAATCCATCAATATCGGGACGGATATAAATGTCTGTTTGCTGGGATTTCTTCTTCATATCCTTCACCGTGCGGTAATTGTTGATTTGCAACAGAATTTCCGTAGCGGAAGTCAACGATTCTCGGTCAACTAAGCCATGTTGCACATCAATTCCGACAATCACATCAGCTCCCATATCCCGCACTTGGTCAATCGGATAATTATTGACCACGCCCCCATCAATTAGAATTTGGCCTTCCACTTCTGAGGGTTCAAACAAGGAAGGAAACGTACCACTGGCCATTATGGCCTCCGGCAAATAACCTCCATCTAGCAGTACTTCTTCCCCGGTTTCTACATTGGTAGCAATACACAAAAAAGGGATGGGCAAGTCCTGAAAATTTTTAACATCCTTTACATGAAACAGCAGTCTAACCAATTCATTATAAATCGTTTGTCCTCCGGAAATCCCTTGAGGGAAAGAGACGTTGAAATTGGTAAAAGGAAGACTCAGGGCATAGCGCTCCGCATCATCTTTATCATAAAAGGTTTTGGAACTTCGCGGAAAGTTGTCCTGAATCAAGGCCGAAAAATCGGTTCTTCTGAAAATTGAGTCCAGTTCCGCTGCGGAATAGCCCGAAGCGTATAAAGCCCCAACAATAGCCCCCATACTGCTTCCACCAATGTAGTCTATTTTTACTCCGGATTCTTCGATCACTTTAATGGCACCTACATGGGCCAACCCTTTAGCACCTCCGCCGCTGAGGACCAATCCTACCTTTATGTCTTTTTCTTGGGCATATCCCATTCCTATCCAAAAAAAGGACAGCAAAACGCACCATATCTCTTTTGAAAAGAGTCCGCTAAGAGTGAAACGTTTCATAGATTTTTTTTGCTTTCACCATCCCGACGGTCTTAGCCAGACTTTCTACCGGAGCTTCCTTGATTCGTTTGACGGATTTGAATGCCTTTAATAATTCATTCGCTGTTTTTTCACCAATACCGTCAATGTCGGTCAACGAAGAATAAAGCGCACCTTTACTTCTTTTGTTCCGGTGATGGGTTATCCCAAAACGGTGTGCTTCATTGCGCAGCTGTTGAATGATTTTAAGGGTTTCCGATTTTTTGTCCAGATATAATGGAATAGGGTCGTTGGGAAAGTAGATTTCTTCCAATCGCTTTGCGATACCCAAAATGGCAATCTTTCCGCGGAGGCCCAAAACATCCAAACTTTTCAATGCTGCCGAAAGTTGTCCTTTTCCCCCATCAATTACAATCAATTGGGGCAAAGGCTCTGCTTCTTCCAAAAGTCTTCGATACCTTCTGAAGACTACCTCTTTCATACTCGCAAAGTCATCTGGACCTTCTACCGTTTTGATATTGAAGTGTCGATATTCCTTTTTGGAAGGTTTTCCATCTTTAAAGACTACGCAGGCTGCCACGGGATTGCTTCCTTGTATGTTGGAATTGTCAAAACACTCAATATGCCTTGGCTCTTCGGAAAGTCTTAAATCCGACTTCATTTGACCCATTAAACGTTTGGTGTGGCGGTCTGGGTCGATAATTTTAATTTGCTTGAATCGGTCCTGTCTGAAGAAGCGGGCGTTTCGTTCGGACAATTCCATGATGCGCTTTTTATCTCCCAATTTAGGGATGGTCATTTTCAATTCACTATCAACTAATACGGGGAAAGGCAGGTAAATCTCTTTTGAATCCGATTCAAAACGCTTCCGGAGTTCCGTAATCGCCAACGCCAACAAATCTTCATCGGTTTCATCCAATTGTTTCTTGATTTCCATGGTATGCGAACGGGTTATGGAACCATGGGATAGCTGTAAAAAGTTCACATAAGCATGGGTTTCGTCTGAAAGAATGGTGAACACATCCACGTTGGTGATTTTCGGATTCACCACGGTGGATTTGACTTGATAATTTTCCAAGATTCCAATACGGTCCTTGAGTTGTTGGGCCTCCTCAAACTCCATATTCTGAGCTTTTTCCTGCATTTTAGCTCTCAAATGCGCCACTGAAGCTTTAAAATTTCCTTTGATAATGTCTCGAATGTTGGCGACTTGAGAGTGGTATTCAGCCTCGTCTTGATATCCTACACAAGGGCCTTTACAATTTTTTAAATGATACTCCAGACAAACCTTGTACTTGCCCGCTTCAATTTTATCTTCAGACAAATCATAATTACAGGTGCGTAACGGATAAATACTTTTTATAAGGTCCAACAGCGTACGCACCGTTTTCATGCTGGTGTAAGGACCGTAGTATTCCGAACCGTCCTTAATTAATTTACGAGTAGGAAAAATTCTGGGAAACCGTTCATTCTTGATGCAAATCCATGGATACGATTTGTCATCTTTGAGTAGCACATTGTACCGGGGTTGGTGCTCTTTAATGAGGTTGTTTTCCAGTAAAAGAGCATCAGATTCCGTAGCCACCACAATGTGGCGAATACTATGGATTTTCTTGACCATCACCCGAGTCTTGCCATACTCGTGGTTTTTAGTAAAGTAGGAACTTACTCTTTTTTTGAGGTTTTTGGCTTTCCCTACATACAAATACTTCCCGTCATCATCAAAAAACTGATATACCCCAGGCTGGGACGGCAAGGTTTGTATCTGAACATTTATGGAAGGTTGGGCCATAAGAAGAACTGCAATTACTACAAAGTTAGCAGGATTCTGAAGTCTTTTGGTTTAAAATTAACAAACGGTTGGTTGTTGCATGTAGATGCCCGATTTGATTTTATAAATCGCCGAATAGCCTCTGGAAAGCGACGTGCTGCTTTAAGCGGATTCAGTCAAAAAATCCCTTAAAGAATTCCTGTTTTCTGTTAAACTGTTGCTAAAAAAAGTGCTTTTCATCGATAAAAAGTGCATTTCATGGTGTTTTGCCGTTTTATTTACGTAATTTTAACCTACCAATGGATTATCAGAATGGA
>JBCBCH010000204.1:0-5418 GCA_038530835.1 Bacteroidota bacterium
CGAAAATATGGGACAACCAAGTTTGGTGCAGAACGCTTTATCAATGGTTTTCTGGATTTGATTACCATTTGGTTCGTATCCAAATTCGGTCGCCGCCCCATGCACTTGTTTGGCGCTTTAGGCG
Organism: Bacteroidota bacterium; assembly: GCA_038530835.1. Lineage (GTDB taxonomy): Bacteria > Bacteroidota > Bacteroidia > Flavobacteriales > Flavobacteriaceae > Flagellimonas. Next base: position 125 of record JBCBCH010000204.1, read on the forward strand.
TATTGATGTTTGTGGTCGGATTCGGTTTTTCCATCTATTTGGGCATAGACAAGCTTTTTGTGAATCCCACAGGACGACTTATCACCCAACGTCCGCAATTTTATATAGCCTTGACCGCGATGTTATTGGGAACGCAGCTTTTCTTAGCTGGGTTTTTAGGCGAAATCATGGTACGCTCTCGTAAAAACGACACCCGATACACCATCTCCGATAAAATTAACTTGAAGGAAACTTCTTAAGCCAGAATCTTTGTAATTTTACTGTTAAAACAACCGCACTACATGGATGCAATACGCGCTACGGCCGAATCATGGCTAACCGATTTTTTCGACGCAGATACCAAAACCGAAATCCAAAACCTTATCCATAATGACCCAGAAGAACTGAAAGAGCGGTTCTACAAAGATTTGGAATTTGGCACAGGCGGTATGCGCGGCGTCATGGGCGTAGGTACCAATCGCATCAACAAATATACCCTGGGGAAAAACACCCAAGGGCTCAGCAATTACCTCAAGAAAACCTATCCAGGCGAAGATTTAAAAGTGGTTATCGCCTATGATTGCCGTCATAACTCCGATACCCTTTCGCAAACCGTAGCAGAGATTTTCTCAGCCAACGACATCAAAGTGTACCGTTTTTCGGCTTTACGAACCACTCCGGAATTGTCCTTTGCCGTACGCCATTTGGGCTGCCATGCGGGGATTGTGCTTACTGCCTCCCACAATCCACCAGAATACAATGGCTATAAAGTCTATTGGGGTGATGGAGGGCAAATCGTTCCGCCGCAAGACGGAGAAATCATTGCCGAAATCAATGCCATTTCTTTTGAGGATATAAAGTTTGAGGCCAAACACGAGCACATTGAATCCATTGACACTGAAGTAGACAATGCTTTTTTCGAAGCCTCCGTGGCCAATGGAAATTTTGACGTGTCGGGCAAAGATGACTTTAAAATCGTTTTTACCGCTTTGCATGGCACCTCCATCACCGCGATTCCTGAAGTATTAAAACGAGCAGGCTATGCCAACGTCACTGTAATTCCAGAACAGGCAGAACCCGACGGCTCTTTCCCTACGGTAAAATCACCTAATCCTGAAGAGCCCGAAGCCCTCAGCTTGGCCATAAAAAAAGCAGAAGAAATTGGAGCGGATATGGTTGTGGGTACTGACCCCGATAGTGACAGACTGGGTATTGCGGTACGCAATTTGGAAGGCAATATGGAATTGCTCAATGGTAACCAAACTATGGTTTTGATGACCCGTTTCTTGCTGGATCATCATAAAGCTCAAGGGTTTGCAGGGAACGAATTTGTCGCTACGACCATTGTATCCACCCCAATGATGGAACAAATGGCCAAATCCTACGGAGTAGAATTCAAAACCGCGCTAACCGGGTTCAAATGGATTGGAAAAATGATTAAGGACTTCCCGAACTCAAAGTTTTTGGGCGGTGGAGAGGAGAGTTTCGGGTACATGGTTGGAGATTTTGTCCGCGACAAAGACGCCGTGACCTCTACCCTACTCGCTTGTGAAATTGGAGCTGAGGCCAAGTCAAAAGGCAGTTCATTTTATGAGGAGCTCATTCAGTCCTATGTAGATTTTGGGTTCTATAAAGAATCTCTGGTATCCTTGACCAAAAAAGGCATCAGCGGCGCAGAAGAAATCAAACAAATGCTAAAAGATTTCAAAGAAAACCCAGTGGAGTCCGTGCAAGGCTCTCCCGTAATTTGGATTGAGGATTACAATACTTCCACAGCCAAAAACGTAAAAACGGGAGAAGAGCGCGCCATTGATTTACCCAAATCCAATGTTTTGATTTACGAAACCGCAGACGGCACGCGCATTGCAGCACGCCCTAGTGGTACCGAACCCAAGGTGAAATTCTACATCAGTACCAATACCACACTTGAAAAAGCCGAAGATTTTAAATCCGTAAATTCGCAGCTTGATACCAAGATTAAAGGAATTCTTGGCGAATTGAACTTATAACTCCATGGATTACTTTAGGAAAATCCTCCGGTTTGCGGGCCCTTACCGCAAATACGGATTCCTGAATATTTTTTTCAACATCCTATACGCCCTATTTAGTGCGTTGTCGTTCGCTGCGCTCATTCCGATGCTGGATGTGCTCTTCAAACCCGAGCAAAAAGTCTATGCAAAGCCCGTCTACACTGGTTTTGGCTCGATAAAAGATTATTTGCAGGAGCGTATCAATTTTGAAGTCACCGCCTACTCGGGGGACGACGACATGAAAGGTTTGGTTTTGGTTATAGGGCTCGTATTGGTGCTTTTCTTGATGAAAAATGCCTTCAATTACCTGGCCATGTACTTCATTACCTTTTTGCGCAATGGGGTGCTCAAGGACATCCGCAACAAGATGTACCAAAAAATAGTGGATTTGCCCATCGCCTTCTTTTCCGAAAAACGAAAAGGCGATGTTATAGCCAGAATCACCTCCGACGTGCTCGAAATACAGCATTCGTTCCTTTCTATTTTGGAATTGATAATACGCGAACCGTTGACGATACTGTTCACAATTCTCATCATGTTCGGGATAAGTACCAAGCTTACGGTTTTTGTTTTCCTGTTTATTCCCATAGCCGGAATGATTATTTCGAGAATAGGGAAATCTCTGAAAAAGCAGTCTGATAAGGTGCAACGCGAGCAAGGGGAATTTTTATCGATTGTGGAAGAAACTTTGGGTGGACTTCGGGTCATCAAAGCCTTTACGGCAGAGTCTCGTTTTTACAAGATTTTCAAAGCATCAACCCATCGTTTTTTTAGTTTTTCCAATGCCTTGCTCAACCGCCAAAACCTCGCTTCGCCTACTGGAGAATTTTTAGGGATTTTAGTCATTGGTGTGCTATTGTGGTTTGGTGGGAAGATGGTATTGGTCGATAAAACCTTGGATGCCTCCTCCTTTATCGCCTATATGGGCTTGGCGTACAACATCTTAACCCCTGCAAAGGCCATCAGTAAAGCGTCCTATGGTGTTCGAAAAGGGAACGCTGCCGCGGAAAGGGTACTCGAAATCTTGGAATCTGAAAATCCAATTCAAAATGCACCCAACGCCATTGAAAAAGAGGATTTCCAAAGTGAAATCGAATTCAAAAACGTCAGCTTCAAGTACGAAGACGACTACGTACTCAAAAACTTTAATCTCACGATTCCCAAAGGGAAAACGGTTGCATTGGTCGGCCAATCCGGTAGCGGAAAAAGCACCGTAGCCAATTTGGTTTCACGTTTTTACGATGTGAATGAAGGCGAAATCCTTTTGGATGGGGATAACATCAAACACCTATCCAAGGCCTCTTTGCGGCAATTGATGGGTTTTGTAACCCAAGACTCTATCCTTTTCAATGATACGGTTCGCAATAATATCTCCTTGGGCAAAGAAGACGCCACCGATGAAGAAATTCAAGCCGCAGCCAAAATTGCCAATGCCCATGAGTTCATCAAAGAACTTCCCAACGGTTACGACACCAATATTGGCGATAGCGGCAACAAACTGAGTGGCGGACAAAAACAACGTCTTTCCATCGCACGAGCCGTATTGAAAAACCCACCCATTATGGTACTGGACGAAGCTACCTCAGCCTTGGATACTGAAAGTGAACGTTTGGTACAAGATGCTTTGGAAAACATGATGCGCAACCGTACCTCATTGGTCATCGCTCACCGCCTCTCCACCATCCAAAATGCCGATAGTATTGTGGTACTCCATCAAGGCGAAATCATCGAACAAGGCACCCACGAAACCCTAATGCAATCCAACAAAAACTACAAGAAGTTGGTTGAGATGCAATCCCTTGCTCCGTAAAGTAACAAGTTCAAAACTCAAGTATCAAACTCAAAATACATTCGTGACATTCGTGTAATTTGTGTCAAAACCCAAATTTCAAACACCAAGCACCAAGCACCAGGCACCAAAATACAAATCTCAAGAACTAAGACACAAGACCTCAGAATTCAGGTGTCAAACCTTCGACTTTCGACTTTGGACCTTCGACTGACCCCGGACTACAGATAACTGTCCTTCGGAACGCAAAAACTCATGGTCCGAAGCAGGTCACTGAGCGAAGTCGAAGTGCACCATTGGACCAACCCTCTGACCTCCAACCTTCGACCTTCGACCTTTGACCTTTGACCTTTGACCTTTTGCCTAAAAACATATCAGTTCTCGATACAATTTTGCCTTTGCCAAAACCACTCGAACTGACGCCCTATGGTTAACTCGTAGACCTTTTACCATTTACCTTTGACCCTATAGTCCGAAACTTCAGTGAAGGACTAACCCTTTAACCAACACCCAACCTCTGACCTCTGACCTCTGACCTCTGAAACAAACAGATTCCTTCGTTCGCTTCCGCTTCCTCGGAAAAAGCGGCATTAAACTTTCGCATTTCACCCCATAGTCCGAAGCCATAAAGTCTGCGTAACCGAACCGCTTCGGTGAAGAAGACTGGCGAAGGACTAAACCTTTCCGTACCTTAGTAGTCAAAAGGGCAAACGCATGCAACCCTTGATAGCCGACGAAACCTTGGTAGCGCAACTCAAGCGCCCCGAATCGCGGGAGAAAGCCTATGGCGTATTGGTCAATACGTACAAAGAACGCCTCTATTGGCATATTCGTAGGATTGTGCTCGACCACGACGATACCGATGATGTATTGCAGAATACCTTCATCAAAATTTATCGGAACATCGAAGGCTTCAAAGGGGATAGTAAGCTGTATTCTTGGATGTACCGCATTGCCACTAACGAATCGTTGACCTTTTTAAAGCAGCGGTCCAAAAAAAGTGGTATTACCGACCAAGAATTGAAAACCCGAATGGTAGAAAATTTGGAAGCCGATGTATATTTTGAAGGGGATGACATTCAGCTAAAGCTGCAACAGGCCTTGGCGACCTTACCCGAAAAGCAAAAACTCGTGTTCAACATGAAGTACTACCAAGAAATGAAATACGACGAAATCTCCGAAGTGCTCGAAACATCGGTCGGGGCGTTAAAAGCCTCCTATCATTTGGCCGTAAAAAAATTGGAAGCCTATTTTAAAGAACATTAAACCATTGTAGAAAAAAAGAGTCAAACCAACGTCATGGGGAAAAATAAAGGAGAAGATTTTAAACTACCAGAGGATTACTTCGCCAACTTCAACGCGCGCTTGCAAGAGCGTATGCAAGCCGAAGCTGAGGAAGAAGCCCTATCCTTTTTGCCCAAATCGGACGGGTTCAAAGCCCCCGAAGGCTATTTCGACCAGCTTCCTGAGCAACTAAAGCAAAAACTGGCTCCAAA
>JBCBCH010000205.1:0-5411 GCA_038530835.1 Bacteroidota bacterium
GTTGGATTCTTGGTTTGGGATATTGTACCGCTCAGCGTTTTTCGCTTCCTGAACAAACCAAATCCGAACGCATTTCCTTTGAATTTTTGAACAATTTGATTCTCATTCCGGTAGAAGTGAATGGAACGGAATTGACCTTTGTTTTGGACTCTGGAGTGGGCAAACCCATATTGTTTAACATGATGGGGAAGGATTCCATTGAAGTGCGAAACGTTTCTGAAGTAGAGATTAAAGGCTTGGGGGATGGGGAAGCCATTACCGCTTTAAAATCCCTTGGGAATGCTTTTCGTATTGGACAGGCGCAAAACTTCAATCAAGAACTTTTTATAGTCATGGATGAGGCGTTGAATTTTTCACCGGCTTTGGGAGTTCCCGTTCACGGGATTATTGGGTATGACCTCTTTCGTGATTTTGTGGTAGAAATCAATTACAGCAATAAATATTTAAAACTCCATAACCCAAAGTTCTATAAACCAAAACAGAAAAAGAAGGACGTCTCCCTAGCATTGGATATAAGAGATACTAAGGCTTTTCTGAAGGCAGAAGTGTTGTTGGAAGAAGGGAAGAATGTTCCTGTAAAGTTGCTGGTTGACACCGGTAGTAGCGATGCTTTATGGCTTTTTAACCAACCCGAAAAGGGCTTGCAGATTCCAGATAAGAATTATGAGGATTTTTTGGGAAGAGGCCTTAGTGGTGATGTGTTTGGAAGACGTACCAAGATAAATGGGGTCAAAATCGCAAAGTTTGAGATGTTCGATGCAAAAGTGGCCTTTCCCCATCGGGAATCCCTAACATTTTTAAAGAACTATGGTAACCGAAATGGGAGCGTTGGAGGGGAGCTGTTAAAGCGGTTCAATATAATATTCGACTATGGAAACCATACCATTACGTTGCGTAAAAACCGGAACTTCAATACGCCATTTGAATATAACTTATCGGGGATTAATCTCCAGCATAATGGTATCCGCTATATTTCCGAACGTATTGCCAATATCGTCAGTGTTCCGCTGAGCAATCAGAGGGGTGCGACTGCAATAGGTTCGGCACAGATGGTATCGCCAACGCGGACAAAAATTAGCGTTGTACCTGAAATCGTGATTTCGGCCATACGCGCGGGTAGCCCCGCAGAGGAGGTTGGATTGCGTAAAGGGGATGTTATTTTGGAAGTCAATGGAAAACAAGTGCACCAATATAAGTTGCAAGAGATTATCCAAATGATTAATGCGAAGAAGGGAAAACGTGTTAAGTTGTTAATTGAGCGTTATAACCGCGACCTGCTTTTCTCTTTTGTGTTGAAGGAACTTTTCTAAATAAAAAAACCCTCACAAAGGAGGGTTCTTCTTTCTATTTTCAAAGCACTTTATTTAGCACCTTCCGCTTTTACGGTTCCTTTGATTTTCAAAATCTTGGTAGGTGTGTCCGCGTTGGAAGTAACGGTAATGGCCTTGCGAATGGGCCCTACGCGCTTTGTGTCATATTTTACTTGAATCTGTCCAGTTTCACCAGGCATGATAGGTCCATCTGGTTTCTTTGGAATGGTACAACCACAACTTGATTTTACGTCGCTGATTACCAATGGTGCTGTCCCAGTGTTGGTAAACTCAAATACTCGAATACCGTCACTGCCTTTTTCAATTTCACCATAGTCAATGGTCTCGCTCTTAAACTCGATTTTGGCTGCTGTATCCTGGGCATAAAGACCAAAGGACAACAAACCAACAAATAACATGAGTACAGTTTTTTTCATCATTTACTAGTTTTGGGTGAATTCCAAATGTAACCTAAGCTTCGGATGCATCCAAGAATTCTTTTGTTATCTTATAACGTTACTTATTTTTGTTTCGTATTTCTGAATTGGCTTTCACCAAAGGTTTTACGCAAATTTAAAACGCAAAAGCTTACGTTTGACCAATTCGCCCAATGAAGGACAAAAACTATACCGAAAAATGGATTTTCCCTCCAAATATGACCCTAAAACTGTTGAAGAACAGTGGTATGCCTATTGGTTAAAACATGATTTTTTCAGCTCTAAACCGGATGAAAGAGAGCCTTACACTATTGTAATTCCCCCACCGAATGTGACTGGGGTTTTGCACATGGGGCATATGCTCAACAATACGATTCAAGATGTTTTGATACGTAGGGCCCGATTGATGGGGAAAAACGCTTGTTGGGTGCCAGGTGCCGACCACGCTGCCATTGCCACGGAAGCCAAAGTGGTTGCAAAACTCAAGGCAGAAGGTATCGAAAAAGCCGATTTGACTCGCGAACAGTTTTTGGAACACGTATGGTCATGGACCCATGAATACGGAGGCGTCATTTTTGAGCAACTCAAAAAATTGGGATGTTCGCTAGATTGGGAACGGAAGAAATTCACCATGGATGACGATATGTCAGCCTCTGTGGTCAAAGTTTTTGTGGATTTGTATGAAAAAGGACTGATTTACCGGGGCTATCGCATGGTAAATTGGGACCCTCAGGCCAAAACTACGCTTTCCGATGAAGAAGTGATTTATGAAGAAAGACAAGGGTTGCTCTATTATTTGTCCTACGCCATAAAAGATTCGGACGAAAAGGTAACCATCGCCACTACGCGCCCTGAGACTATTTTGGGTGATACGGCCATTTGTATTAACCCGAATGACGAACGCTATCGTCATCTCAAAGGCAAAAAAGCAATTGTACCCATCGCCAATCGCGAAATTCCCATTATTGAAGATGAGTACGTGGATATGGAGTTCGGAACGGGATGCTTGAAAGTAACCCCTGCGCACGATGAAAACGATAAAAACTTAGGGGATAAACACAATTTGGAAGTGATTGACATCTTCCATGAAGATGCAACCTTAAATTCTTATGGCTTGCACTATGAAGGCAAGGACCGCTTTGTAGTTAGAAGGGAAATTGCCAAAGAACTCGAAGAAACCGGGTTTTTGGTAAAAACAGAGCAACATACCAACAAAGTAGGTACTTCCGAACGAACAAAGGCTGTAATCGAACCACGTCTTTCAGACCAATGGTTTTTGAAAATGGAAGGCTTGGCGAAGCCTGCACTGGATGCGGTGCTAAGTTCCGGGGAAGTAAAATTGCACCCCAAAAAGTTTGAAAACACCTATCGTCATTGGATGGAAAACATCCGTGACTGGAACATATCCCGTCAATTGTGGTGGGGCCAACAAATTCCAGCCTATTATTACGGCGACGGTAAAGAAGATTTTGTAGTTGCTGAATCTCGGGATTTGGCCTATGAAAAAGCAAAAGCGCTAAAACCAGAGCTTAAAAAGGAAGAATTGCGACAGGACCCTGACGTAGTGGACACTTGGTTTTCCGCTTGGTTATGGCCGATAAGTGTGTTTGGAGGTATTTTGGAACCTGACAATCCGGAAGTCAATTATTATTATCCGACCAGTGATTTGATTACGGGTCCGGATATTTTGTTCTTCTGGGTAGCACGTATGATTGTCTCTGGATACGAATATCGCGGAGAACGTCCGTTCGAAAATGTATACCTCACTGGATTGGTGCGGGATAAGCAACGTCGAAAAATGTCCAAATCCCTCGGGAACTCTCCCGATGCGTTAAAGTTGATGGATGATTTCGGAGCAGATGGTGTCCGGGTTGGTTTACTGCTGAGTTCTCCCGCCGGAAATGATTTGTTATTCGATGAAGCCCTATGCCAACAAGGAAAAAACTTTGCGAACAAGATTTGGAATGCCTTCCGCTTGGTTATGGGTTGGGAAGTTGAAGATTTACCGCAACCGGAAGCGGCGCGAATTGGTTTGGAATGGTATGAGGCCAAATTTCATCAAACCCTCGCCGAGGTCAATGACCATTTTTCCAAATATCGCATTTCTGATGCGCTTATGGCAATTTACAAATTGGTTTGGGACGACTTTTGTTCTTGGCTCTTGGAAATTGCAAAACCCGCATATCAGCATCCGATAGACAAAACCACTCGAGCAAAGGTGATGTATTGGTTTGAGCAAAATTTAAAACTGCTACATCCTTTCATGCCCTTCTTGACCGAAGAGGTCTGGCAGCATATTACCAAACGTACTCCCGAAGAAGCCTTGGTCATTTCCGAATGGCCCGAAGTACAAGAAGCCAATCTGCAACTGATACAAGAATTTGATTTTGCCAGTGATGTGATTTCTGGAATTCGAACAATCCGCAAAGAGAAAAACATAGCCCAAAAAGAAGCTTTGGATTGTTTTGTTCAGAACAACGAAGGCATCAGCAATCAAATGGATGCCATCATCACCAAGTTGGGGAATATCAGTGCACTGGAAACCATTAAGGACACTTTGGAAGGGGCTTTGAGTTTTCGGGTAAAGAGCAACGAGTACTTTATTCCCATGGGCGGAGCGATAGATATTGAAGCTGAAATTCAGAAAATCACAGAAGAACTTAACTACACCAAAGGCTTTTTGCAATCCGTTCAAAAGAAGTTGGGTAATGAGCGCTTTGTGAACAATGCGCCCGAGAAAGTAGTCGCCATAGAGCGAAAAAAAGCTGCTGACGCGGAGGCCAAAATTGAAACCTTGGAAAAGAGTTTGGCGAGTTTAGGGTAGAAAAAAGGTCGTAAAGGTCTTCAATCTACCTTAGTGAGTTTTATTTTTTTTCCAATTGCTTCCAAATACTCTAATCCTATGATTGTCTCTTTTTTGAAAACAAAGCGGAAGTTCAAATAGTCTTGAGCGTTTTTTACGGTATAAAGATTTTCTTCGATTCGAAGTAGTTCAAGGCCTTTTTTTGTGCTTTCGGGTTTAATTACGAGCCTGTCTTTCATCATTTCAATAACTAGTCGCTTATTCTTCTCAAGGTTTTCATAACTCCCAATAAGCTGGTTCTTTAAGCTTTCTGAAATTTGAAGAACGGGCTTGGATTGTAAAACAGGCCATTCATAGGCGTGGGCCACACTACTCATGAATTCTTGTATGAAAAACTCTCCGCCATCAGAGTTTACCAAAACCACTGCACCATCCCATTGGTTCGAAAGACCATATAATAATGACGTGTATCCTAAATTTTGGCCCGAATGCCAAAATGCTTCTACCCGTTCAACTCCTCTTAGATTTGCACCTATACCTCTAGTATTAATTTGTGGAATCAGCATTTCTTTTACTAAGGATAGGGTGACTAAAGTTGAATCTTTACCATGGTAGGCATTTTGTATACCGATTATAAACTTCGCCAAATCTTCTGCGGTGGTCCATGGTCCTGCAGCCGCATGTTCAGGATAGACATTATATTTTTTGTCTTTTGAGGAATATGTGCTAAGCCATATTTTCCGTCCGTTAAGAATGAATCAGACCACATATGCTCCCAAACCCGAAATCAAAAAGAATGTTTCTATCGCTCTGGGGCATAATGGCAGTGGAAAGCCCTTAAAAAACAAAAAATATAATGTC
>JBCBCH010000206.1:0-5382 GCA_038530835.1 Bacteroidota bacterium
ATTCAAGACGCCTTCCCAAATCAAATCGCTGAACACATCCAGTTCTTGTTCGGCTACTTCCGGTTTATCTGATTTTAAGGTTGACCATTCTTCAGCCGTAATCGACTGTGTCGCCAAAAAATTGATGAATTCAGGATGGAGTTCCTCCAGTTGCTGTTGTGTGAGACGTGCATATTTCATGGGGTGCAAAAATAAAAAAGGCCGTGTGGAACACACGACCTTTTTCCATAAATCTTAAGTTTTCTCCTAATTGAAAATATAGCGTACCCCAACCTGCGCTTGCCATCTGGATAGCAAACGAGTATCTGCAGAGAAGGTCTCATTACGATTTTCATCAAACGTATAAATCGGCGCCTGAGTGAAATCAGGAACAAAATTAGCCGGGTCAGGGTCAGCATCTTGGAAAGATACTCCCAACACTTGGTCAAAATCTTGTCGTTCTACAACACCCCAATCGGAATTGATAAGGTTACCTACATTGAGAATGTCCAAACTGAGTTGGAACTTGTTCTTGTCATTTACTTTGATGTCTTGAAGTACTTTTACGTCCCATCTTCCTCTCCAAGGAGCAAGTGCACCATAGCGCTCCGCATACTGGCCGCGTCTGTCACTTAGGTAATCATCTTGTTGGATAAAGGCTTCAAATGCTTCCGCTTGTCCCGGACCACTAAAGGTCATCTGCCCTATTTCAGTTGAAGTAGGAATGTACAAGAGATCATTTATGGAAGAACCATCATTGTTGATATCACCACCATAGATATAATTGAATCTTCCACTTCTTGCATACTCGAAGAAAGATGAAATGGTGGTACCCGTTTTAAAGGATTTCGACAATACCCCAATGATTCTGTGCTGGTCACCATATCTTGAGTTCGAAAGCACATCACGGTTGGCGTTACCCACAATGGCGTTACCCGCGAAAGCATCCCCAGTAATTTCCGCATCAATGGAGTTTACTTCTCGGGCATCTAGATAGCTATAAGCCAATTGGGTATACAATCCGTTGTCGAAAGTCTTCTGCAACTTCAAAGTAGCATTCCAAATTCTACCTTTATCTGAATTGGTAAATACAAAGGCACTGTTTGGTCCGAATAGCTGTGCCTTATCATCATTGGTATATATTTCGCGATTGTCAACGCCAACTAAATTGGAAGAAGGGTCACCCAATCCCCAGTTTTGTACGTGGGCCGCATTAATATCTTTTGTGTAAGAAAGGTCAGCTGTTAAGATGATACCATTATCAAAACGTTTGTCCAAACCGATATTGGTTCTCCATACTTGTGGCCATTGGAAATCTGGGTCAACCACTTGGTAGAAGAAGAAGTCTGTTCCTTGTACTTGGTTGCCCAACCATACGAAAGGAAAACGTCCAGTGAACAATCCAGAACCTCCACGGAGTTGAAGGGTTTGGTTGCCTTTCACATCCCAATTGAATCCAAATCTTGGAGAAACCAACCAATTGTTGTTAGGCAATTGTTCAGAATCAATGGTGATACGTTCATTGGTATCTGGGTCAAAGTATAGAATGTCTGGGGCATAGGTACCTCCGTCAGCAAGCAATCCGCCTTTACGCTCGATATTTTGAGCAACTTTTTCTCTGGTATCAAAATACAAAGGACGGTCAAAACGCACCCCGTAAGTAAGCTTTAAGCGGTCCGTGATGTCCCATTGATCTTGAAGGTAAAAAGACAATTGCCCCACATTTGTCTCGGCCAAAGCCCAGCCGCCAGGGGTGCCATCATCAAATTGATTGTTGTTGTTTGCCGTTGCGATGGCAGCATCAAAAGCCCCTTGATAGAACGCTACCAAACCAGCCTCATTGGCGGGGTCGCGATATTCTGCAATGGAATTGGTTGGGAAGAAAACCCCTTGAGCCCCATAGGCCCCTAGGTTGAAAGAGTTGTCAAACTCGAACCTTTCGTAAGAGAAACCAATAGTATAGGTATGGTCTCCTTTAAAAATGTTCAAGTTATCCGTAATCTGAAACACTTTTTGGTCCAAACGATTGTTGATGGAAAAAGGTTCATGTCCAGCAATAATGTAGTTCGAACTTCCGGTATCGTCCAAAATCACAATACTTGGTGCAGGCGTGGAAAATGGATTTCTAAAATCGTCAAAATGGGTGTACCCCATCTGCAGCTTGTTGGTTGCTGAAGAGGACAAGGTAGAGTTCAATTCAACTTGCACGGAACGAATGTTGTTATTGATTTCATAACCTGCGTTTTCAAACTGAAGCGTTTGGGTACTAGGACCTCTAAACGTAATCGCATCTCGGTTGGCTGGTTTTCCTTTGGAAGCATTCAAGAAGTTATAAATAACCGCCAAACGGTTGTTATCATTGATGTTCCAGTCTAATTTGATTATACCTTTGGTACTTTCTTGGTCAAAGTTGAAGCCTGTGATGGCACCAGGGTTGTAGAAAATATCGTTTCCAGCACCATCTTGTCCAACAACCACTTGACGCAAGATGTTATCTACCAATTGCATGTCCGACAACAAAACTCTGGACTCACTAATGCCGCCTGTACCTGTATTTGGCACAAAACCATCTGTTCCGAGTTCGGTAAGGTCGTCTTTTTCGAAGTTCACGAAAAAGAAAAGTTTGTTTTTCACAATCGGTCCACCGATACTCAAGCCGTATTGTGTTTGTTCCAATCCGGTTTTGGTCACGTCATCACCGTTGATTTTTCCACCGGTCAAGTCGTCATTTCTAAAGAAACCATATACTGTTCCGTAGAAATCATTGGTACCACTCTTGGTTACCGCGTTCACAGAAGCTCCTGTAAAACCTGATTGCGTTACGTCATACGGTGCAGTGGTCACCTGGATTTGGTCAATCGCATCCAAGGAAATGGGTTGTGCACTGGTTTGTCCTCCAGGCGTTGCAGCATCCAATCCAAAAGGGTTATTGAAGATGGCCCCATCCAACGAGAAGTTATTGTATTGGTCATTTCTACCACCGAAAGAAAGTCCCGAAGCTCCAGAAGAAGCGGCAGGTTCCAAACGGATAAAGTCATTTGCCGACCTTGAAATAGTAGGAAGTCTTGTCAATTCGCGTCTACCCACACTGGTTTCGGCGCCGGTTCGGTCACTTCCAAAGGTTCCAGATTGGTCCGATACCACTACCACTTCGTCAAGTGCTTGACTATCGGAAGCCAGTTGGATACTGTAATTAAAGGTTTTACCTAGGGTAAGAAAGATATCATTACGAACATCGGATTTAAATCCTACATAAGATATGGTCACTTCGTAGGGTCCACCAATCCTGAGGTTCAGAAGATTGAAACGACCTTCTTCGTTGGTAATGGCACCGTAGCGGGTACCAGTAGGGGTGTGAACGGCCACCACATTGGCACCGTAAAGGGGTTCACCCTGGTCATCCGCGACAGCACCACGGATATTGGAAGTAGTAACCTGGGCATAACCCGAGGCAATGAAGGCGAAAACCAACACCACCAAAGGCATAATTTTCTTCATAATGAGCTAGTTATAAGTTTTTCGAGTTCCTGCAAACATAGGACAAAAAAAAGAGCTATGCACGCATAGCTCTTAACAAGTTATTAACCGTAATTTGATGATTACTTTGCCTCAGCAACCACTTCGAATGGAAAATCCACGATAACCTCTCTGTGCAACCTGATTTGAGCGTTGTATGGCCCAACTCTTTTAATGGTTCCACCTTTGATGGCGATGAACTTTCGGTCTACGGTTTGCCCAGCTTTTTCCAAAGCAGCAGCCAAATCGATATTGCTAACAGAACCAAACAATTTGTCACCGGCACCTACTTTGGCTGGAATTCTAATTTCCAATGCTTTTAGCGCGGTTGCTTTTTCGTTTGCTTCGTCGATAACCTTCTTTTCTTTATGGGCTCGTTGTCTCAAGTTCTCGGCCAATACCTTTTTTGCAGAAGGTGTAGCCAAAGCAGCTAGCCCTTGAGGAATCAAATAGTTTCTACCGTATCCGTTTTTTACGTTTACGATATCATCCTTAAACCCTAAATCTTGTACGTCTTGCTTTAAAATAATTTCCATGCTTCTAGTACTTTATTATTTCAACATATCGCCTACATAGGGCATTAAGGCCAAGTGACGGGCACGCTTTACGGCCTGCGCCACCTTTCTTTGGTATTTCAAAGAAGTACCTGTCAATCGTCTTGGTAAAAGCTTTCCTTGCTCGTTGACCAATTTCATCAAAAAGTCAGGGTCTTTGTAATCGATGTACTTGATACCTGATTTTTTGAAACGACAGTATTTCTTTTGTTTGTTCGTTTCAATGTTCAATGGGGTCAAATACCGGATTTCCCCATCTTTTTTTGCTTTTGCTTGTTGTTCTATTGATGCCATGAGCCTAAGCGTTTGTTTTTAATTTGGTTCTTCTTTTTTCCGCCCATGCGATGGCGTGCTTGTCCAACTTTACCGTTAGGAAACGCATGATGCGCTCGTCGCGAATGAATTCCAATTCATAAGGAGCAATCACACTACCTTCTACGGTAAATTCGAATAAGTGGTAAAATCCACTTTTTTTGTGTTGAATGGGATAAGCCAATTTTTTGAGTCCCCAATTTTCTTTGGCAATCATTTTGGCACCATTCTTAGTCAAGAAATCCTCAAATTTCTTTACTGTTTCCTCTATCTGGGTCTCAGACAGAACGGGATTTAGAATGAAAACAGTTTCGTAATGGTTCATATATACATATTTTAAAAGGATCGCAAAAGTAATCATTTATCCTTCGCTATGCAAGAACCCAGAAATTTCCTCGTTTAAATTAATAAGTTATTAACAAAATGAACCAATCGGAACTACATATCGTATATAGCAAAGTACACAACAGAATGGACCATGTTTACATCTTTTGTTGCCGCTTAACCCCATTTTTGTGTAATTTGCCGATGATTTAAAACCCTACAAATCACCCCATTCTATGAAACTAAAAAGTATAATCGTTGACGACTCCTCCATGCAGCGCATGGCCGTGGCGAAGTTGGTCAACAATCATCCTCATTTGGCCTTGGTAGCGGAGTACAGCAACGCGATTGAGGCTAAAAACGGTTTGAAAAACCACGAAATCGACCTAATCTTCCTCGACGTAGAAATGCCCATCATCAATGGCTTTGACCTTTTGGAAGCATTGGAAAACCCACCTCAAGTTATTTTGATTACCGGAAAGCCCGATTACGCACTCAAGGCTTTCGATTATGATGTAACCGACTACCTACACAAACCAATAACCATGGCACGTTTTGAGGCTTCTGTAAAAAGAGCTGTCACCAAATACGAGCAGATGAATCGGGTTGATGAGGACGAAGAGCACATTTTTGTGAAAAGCAACCTTAAAAAGCGAAAAGTAATCCTAAATGATATTAAATGGATTGAAGCTTTGGG
>JBCBCH010000207.1:0-5365 GCA_038530835.1 Bacteroidota bacterium
TTGGTCAAAATCATTGAAATACACATCAAAGGGTTGCTCTGGGGAAGTTTTGTATTTGTAGTTCAACCCGATGTTTCCACCAATAAAATCTTCATCACCATCACCATCAAAATCCCCTTTCGCTAGCGAAAACCACCAACCTCTTGTTTTTTCCAAACTTGGTATCTGCTGTTTGGAAAAATTCCCGTTCTCATTTTTGAAGATGGTTATGGGCATCCATTCCCCAGTAACAATGAGGTCTTTGTCCCCATCTTTGTCGTAATCCGACCATAGGGCATCGGTTACCATACCGGTTTTGAGCAACTCTGGGGCAATGGTTTCGGTGATATTGACCAATTGGCCATTATTGTTTTGTAGGATGCAACTTGCCGTCGGCATCGGATATTGATGTGGTAGATGTCTCCCTCCTACGAAAAGGTCCAAATCCCCGTCGTTGTCATAATCCTCAGCGACTACTTTGGAACCACTAGTACCGTATGCGTTGAGAATGGCCGCCTTCGAAAAAGTGTCTCCACCCTTGTTCATATAAAGCCTATCCAAATAATAGGGAGCATTCGCCGCATGTTCGTTTCCGCCACTGACCACAAAGAGGTCTTGCCAACCATCCCCATCGATATCCGCAAACAGTGCATCCACATCCTCGTAGGGCGCTTCACCCTTCCAGAGATTTTCGGCAATACTTTGGAATTCCCCAGATGCCGTCTGTACGAACAACCCTCCGCTACGTCCTGAAGCACCTCCCAAATACACATCTTCCAATCCGTCATTGTTGATGTCAGCTACCGCTAGTGCAGGACCAAACTGGGACAATTTATGCGGAAGTAGCACTTGCTTTTCATAATCGTCGTATTCATTTTCGATATGCCGTTCTTCCAAAGGAAAAGCTTGGGTTATTTCATTGAAAAAATGCTTTTTGGAAGGGTTTTTCGATTGGTATAGGGTCCCCTCTCCCATTTGAAGGGTCATGGTGGTATTTGCTGCCACTTTTTTCTTCACTGTTTGGGTATTGTTTGGCCAGCGTACCACGATACTATCTACCTTTTTATTGCTACCCAGTCCGAAATGCACCGTAGGTTCACTCGTAGAATAAATTCCCCGAACATTGGTGCTCTCTACCATTTGGATCTTGCCTTCATGGTGCACAAAGACCTTGGTTCCGAACACCGATCGCCCTTTAGTGTCCGCTAACTGCAATCTTAGGTAATTGGCATCTGTTTGTTGTTCCGCATTGTTTCGATACACGAAAGCTTCTTGATTGATATTATTTACGACGATATCCAAATCGCCGTCATTGTCAAAATCGGCGTATGCTGCCCCATTTGAAAAGGATTCTTGGTCCAATCCCCAGCTATCGGCTGTTTTATCAAATTCCAAATTCCCCTTGTTGCGGAAGGCATAGTTTTTTAAGGGTTGGGAGGGCAATATTTCCAATGCTTTGTCCAAGTCCAAAATGTCCCAGATACTAATATCTCCCGCATTCGGATTTTCACTAATCCATTTGTTTGCCGTATCCAGCACATATTGACCGACTGCCTTATCGGCATCGGTATTTCGAATATCGCGCAAGAGGCCGTTGGTGATATAAACGTCTTTTAACCCATCGTTATCAAAATCAGCAATGAGGTTGGCCCAACTCCAGTCTGTGGCCGCCATACCGGTTAGCTGAGCGACGTCGCTGAAGGTGGTATTGCCATTGTTCAATTGCAAGGAATTGTACATGTATTGGTAGTATCCGCCTTCATCGTAAACCCTCCAAAATGCTTCACGGTCCATGCCGCTCATGTTGGACTTTTGCCTGAAGTTGTCTTCTGCGACCATATCCAGCACAAAAACATCCAAAAGTGCGTCGTTGTTGATGTCAGCCACATCAACTCCCATACTATAAAAAGAGGTGTGGTTTACGGCTTCCTCCAGTCGATTGGTAAATGTGCCGTCTTGATTATTGATAAGAAGCAAATCAGCGGCATTAAAATCATTCGCCACGTATAAGTCTGTCCAACCATCATTGTTCAAGTCACAGGCCGATACCCCATTCGGAAATCCGGTTAAGGAGACCCCTGCAGATGCACTTACCTCTTCAAAACCCTCGCCGGTATTTTGGTACAATAACATAGCGTATTTAGGGTCTTGTAAATTGGCTCCCCTGAATTCGGAAAAATTTCCAGGATTCGGAGGTTGGGTCAATAAAAATAAATCCAGGTCGCCATCGTTATCGTAATCCAAAAAAGTCGCATGGCGTGTGCGTTGGTTACTATTAATGCCATATGCTTTTGCTTTTTCGGAAAAGGTACCGTCGCCTTGATTGATATATAAGAGGTTTTCCCGCAGCTCAGGTTTGTCATCGTATAATTCTCGGCTTACATAAATGTCTAGGTGTCCATCCCCATTGACATCCGCTAAGGTGACCCCTGTAGACCACCCCCCATCATCTTGTATTCCAGCCTTTTCCGTTATTTCCTCAAAGTGCAGGTTGCCCTTGTTTAGATAAAGTCTATCCGCTACTTGGTTCCCTGCAAAATAGATATCCGTTAAGCCATCATTGTTAAAATCGCCCACTCCAACACCAGCACCGCCATAGAAATTATTGTAGAGTAAAATGTTGGCCTGTTTGGTATCTGTAATGACATTGGAAAACTTAATTCCGGTTTCCGAAGAAGGTAGTAAAGTGAACTGTTTTACCTCTTTGCTGGGTGCTTCTTTCTCTTTATCGCAGGCAGCGAGAAAAACCAAAACAATCAACAAATAAGAGGACAATCGAACCGTACGAAAAACAGATTTAAGTGTATACATCGTTTTTTTGCGTTCAATGTAAAAAAATAAAGGAGAGATAAAACTCCCCTTTACTTTAACTAAAACTAACTCTACTTAAAAAAATTAATAATGATATAAAACTTGCTATGGATTACTCTACATCCCACCACATTCTAGTAAAGAACTGGTCGGGGCCTTGTCTTGAAA
Organism: Bacteroidota bacterium; assembly: GCA_038530835.1. Classification (GTDB taxonomy): domain Bacteria; phylum Bacteroidota; class Bacteroidia; order Flavobacteriales; family Flavobacteriaceae; genus Flagellimonas. The sequence continues at coordinate 2,959 of JBCBCH010000207.1, forward strand.
TGGCCGCTTGATAATTTTCGGCATTAGTGGTCTGCTCTCTCTCAAAGTAGCGCAGTCTTCTTGGAATTTCGCCGTTGCTTTCGTTTCCAGGATAATTGTTGGGTACTAAAACCGGAAGTCCAGTTCTTCTCCAATTGGCATATGCCTCGATATGGTTCAGAAAGGTTACTATCCAATACTGGGTATTGATTTGATTCAAAGCGTCTCCCGCATCATAAGGATTCGCCGTTAGGTAGTCCTGAATCTCCATATCCGTAATACTTTGGTCTCCCAGCGTATATAAGTCTAACTGACGCATTGCGGCTTCAACCCCATTGGCATAATTCGTGGCCGGGTCTCCGCCGATACCCCATCGGACTCCTGCTTCGGCCAACATAAAGGATACCTCGGCATAGGTTTGGAAGAAATAAGGATCATCCTCTCCCGTAATCAAATTTCGATTGGGCTCAGAGAAATTATTCAAGTCATCTCCACCAGGAATATCCAATACTGTTGTCGCATCCAAACCATTGGGCAAACCTACTTGCAGCGCAGGGTCGTTCGTACCGCTGGTATTCACATTACCTAGCCCATCAGGAAGTGCAGCATAAATTCGCAAACGAGGGTCATTTGTACTGCTTAAAGCGTCAACAAAAGTATTGCTCAAACGCATGCTATTATCCGCTTGAAAAACTTGTCCGTTCCCATTTCGATTAATTCCTTCGGGACCGTTGGTGTGCTCGATGAAAGCAATGTCATCATTGGATGTCATCACACCACCATCAATGGCTTGTTGTGCCCAAGATTGTGCTGCAGCAGGATCTACCTTAATCAAACGGAGTCCTAATCGCAACATCATGGAGTAGCCAAAACGACGCCATTTGCCTAAATCGCCACCAAACAAAATATCTGCACTACCAAATTGGGATGTGCCGTCACTCAACACCGCGGTGGCTTCCGCAAGTTCGTTGAGCATGTCAGCATAAATTTCACTTTGCGGATCATATACAGGTCTGAATACCCCCGAAATAAAACCTTGTCCTGCTTCGCTGTAGGGTACATCTCCATATAAATCAGTGATTTTATGGTAAACAAAAACCCTTAAAATTCTAGCGACAGCAAGCATTTCAGCAGGATACAGTCCCTCTTCATCACTTTCCAATTGGTTAATCAAATCTTCAATACCTTTTGCATGGTCATTATAGCCTCTTTCAAACCAAGCTCCGGACCATTGTGCGTTGTACAGATATCTATCACCAGCACCTAGTCCACCAGGGTTTGCCATATGCTGAATCATATAGGAGCTATAAATGATATTGGCCCTCCAGTTTTCAAATCGGTCCCCAGCTGTAAACAAAAGGGTTGCGGTAAGCTTGGGCCCCGGATTTAAATCAGGTGATGCATTTGGATTTACGTTCAATTCTTCAAAACCATCATCACAGGAGGTAGCAACGAACAAAACGATTAAAATTGTTGTTATAACTTTTTTCATCTCTTGCTAATTTTTTAATGTTAAAACGTGAGGTTAACCGACATACCGTAGCTTGCGATGGTGGGTAAACCAAAGTATTCAAGCCCTTGGGCGTTCCCTGCGTTAAAACCAGACTCTGGGTCTATGTTGTCGGCAGCTCTTGTGATAAAAAACAAGTCTCGTCCTACAAAGGATAAACGTGCCGAGTTAAGGAAGGTGTTTTCCAACATTTTGGATGGAAAACTATATCCAAAACTCAACTGTCGAAGCTTTACAAAATCAGCACTAAGGGTTTGCTCCTCCGCAATGGAACGCAAACGTCCATAATATGCTTGAAGTGTTGTATTGTCATGCGTAAAGGTAAATGGATTTCCAGCTTCATCCACACCCGTTACCGTAAGTCCACCTTCACGACCGGCCAATGTGTTTTTATGAAGTCCTGCACTGTAAGCAAGAGCGTTAGTACCGGAATAGACCTGTCCGCCGAATTTTCCATCGATAAGGAAACTCAAGTTCCAATTCTTATAGGTAAAGGTATTCGTTAGACCAAGTGTCCATGGTGGCACCCCATTACCCAAAACACGTCTCTCAGGATCTATAACCGGCAATCCATCTGCCGTGTAAACGATTTGCCCGTTTTGACGGAGGTAAGCTGTTCCAAAGATGGAACCAAAACGTTCTCCAGGTATTTGACTGATGTTGGCATCAAAGGTTCTTACATCTCCGATGTTTAGCGCGTTTCCTGCTTCATCCGTCTTTTCAATCACACTTTCCAAGAAGGCCATGTTGAAATTCGTACTCCAGCTGAAATCCTTGTTTTGTATGGGCTTTCCGGTAAGCAATACCTCAACCCCTTTGTTGCTAAGAACACCGACATTGGTGAATACATCGCCAAAACCAGATGAATTGGATATGTTCACACGAAGGATATCGCCATCAATTTCATTATCGTAGTAA
>JBCBCH010000208.1:0-5339 GCA_038530835.1 Bacteroidota bacterium
GGACTGTTTTGCAATTGGTCACTGGCAAACGTGGTCCCGGTCTTCCCAAAACCCGTCATGATTTCATCTGCCACGCAAAGGATATCTGATTGTTGACAGATTTCAATCATGGCATCCAAGCCTTCGGTAGCATGGAATTTCATTCCCGCGGCACCTTGTACCAGAGGTTCAAAAACGAAAGCGGCGCAACGGTTTTTTGAAGTCAACTCCTTTAGCTGGGCTAAAACAGCATGGTGATTTTCGACTGTTGGCACAGGTAACCGAACTACTTTGAGAAGAAAATCTTCAAAAGGGCCGTTGTAGGAGGAAATTCCCGAAGCGGACATAGCCCCAAACGTATCCCCATGAAATCCATCTTCAAAAGCGATTAAGGTATCCCGGATTTCTCCTTGATTATAATGGTATTGAATGGCCATTTTAATGGCTGCTTCAACTGCAGTTGAGCCATTGTCATTAAAAAAGACCTTAGTCTGACTTTCGGGCAGCAATTTGAGCAAACGCTCAGCCAAATCCACTGCAGGCTGATGGGTGAACCCGCTGAACATCACAAAATCCAATTGTTGCATTTGCTGATGTATGGCCTCAACGATATGGGGATGCCCGTGGCCATACATTGCAGTATACCATGAGGCTATTCCATCAATATAGGCTTTGCCCTTATCATCCCAAAATAAGGCCCCTTGCGCCTTGGTTATGGGTAAAGGAGGTGCAGCGGTTTTGTGCTGCGTAAGGGGATGCCAAATGTATTTTTGGTCCCTTTGAATCATATTTTGCAAGGCAGTGGTATTCTCCAAACCCTCAATTTATCTATCTTGCAAAGATTGCAATTAATCACCAATTAACCATCCTGCCCATTGTTAGAAAAGGTGTTTCCTTTTAATCGTGACTTCAATCAGCTGGACTGGAAAACAGTTCTTTTCGTTATCTTTTGTGTAACCTTGGTGGTTCGTTTTCCGTTTTTTTTCAGGGATTATGTGGATAGGGATGAAAGCACCTTTATTCTGCTGGGGCAGTCTTGGGCCGATGGGTTTCTACCTTATACCCAATTATGGGATTTAAAACCGCCCATCACATTTGGCTTTTTTGCAATCATTATCAGCCTTTTTGGGAAAAGTTTTTTGGCGATTCGTTTTTTTGGTTCCTTGTTGGTGGTAGGTACCGCCTTGTGCACGTATTTCATTTCCAAAAGAATGGCTGCTCCGAAAACCGCTTTTTGGGTGGCTATTGGCACTGTGGTGTTGCTTAGTCTTTTTGGAAGTCTTCAAGGGGTAATGTCAGAGCATATCAGCATCTTCTTTTTTACGCTGGGTATTACTTTTTTGGTACTCCGAACTTCTTTTCCGAATTATTTTCTGGTAGGACTATTTTTTGGATTGGCAATCATGGCCAAACTTAATATGGCTTATCCAGCACTTTTTGTTGGACTATATTTGGGATGGGCTTTTGTACGCGCCCGAAAACTAGCTTCTGGTTTTTTAAAGCTGGTTTTGATAGCAGTAGGCGTTTTGTTGGTAATTGGACTCACCGCTTGGCCTTACTATGCCCAAGGAAATCTTGACCTTTGGTTTAGTTCGGTATTTGAAGCTCCCTTGGCCTATTCCAATGCCAAGCATCATTCAGCTGCCTCGACCTTACCTATCTTCTTTTTGGTTGGACTGTTGTTTTTTATAGGGTATTGGAAAAAACTACTCCCAAAAACGGACTGTAGGGTTACCCTATTGGTAGTTACCTCTCTTGGAGTGCTCTTATCCTTTGTGCAAGCTGGCAAAATCAATGGGCATTATTTGATTCAATTCTATCCTTTTGTGTTGGTGCTTTTGGGCATTGCGTTGGAAAAATTGCCAACGCTAAACAAGAAGTACTACCCTATTTTGCTGCTTTTACTATTTGTTCCGATGGAATCGTACTTGGAATATGCCAATATTATCAAAAATATAAGTGTCAAAGGTTCTTTCTTCAATGGTGAGGGAATTGATATTCCGAATTACCTCAAAGCCGAAAAGTTGGATGATAAATCCATCTTTTTTACCGAATACCACATCGGATATTGGCTTTTGGATGCTCAAGCCCCTACAGTTGCGTCAACCCATCCAAGCAACGTCACGCGGGAAGAGTTGTTTCCTTTCATGCAAAATCCAAGGTCAACTGCTCAAGAAGAGTTGGAATACATCACGGGAACCGTTCGTCCAGAACTTATCGTGACGCGAAAAAATCGCAGTGTTTTCGATGGAAGAAGAACCGAGCTGAACAAGCACATTGATTCTATTCTGAAAGCAAATTACAGGCTACTTCAGACGATTGATAAAGGTCTTATTTATGAAAGAATCGATTAAAAGCGTAGAAGATTTGAGCGAAGTGCTTCAGCGTATCGTTTTACGGTAGCCTTATCGAAAACGGGTTCTTCATTAATTCTTCCCAAAAAGGTAGCTTGAGTCTTCTTTAGAATAATGGATTCCGTGGTAGGATGTTCGTCCCCGCTAAAAATGATTCCAACTTTCAAGTTTTTTTCTAGAAGCTTTTCTACTGTTAGTAGCGTGTGATTAATGCTCCCCAAATAATGCCTTGAAACGACTACCACTTTATCCTCTGGATGAATTAAGTCCATAATGGTAACCTCATCATTGAGTGGAACCAAAAGTCCGCCTGCACCTTCAATAACCAAATGATTATTGATATTCGGTCTGACGATTTGTTCCAAATCGATATGAATCCCATCAATGGCCGCAGCGGCATGCGGGCTCATTGGGGTTTTTAAAGCGTAAGCATTGGGGTGGACAACTGTTTTCGCATTCGAGATGAACCGTTCTATTTTATGGCTATCCGAATTATCCAAATCGCCAGCTTGAACGGGTTTCCAATAATCTGCTTCAAGTGCTTCGGTCAGTATTGCAGATACCACGGTTTTGCCAACTTCGGTAGAAATTCCGGTTACGAAATAACTCATTTTGAGGGTTTTGTAATCATATTGCACTCCAAACAACGGTATTTCAGTGGCTCGAAGAATGGGAAAAGTTTATAGAAAATACTATTTCGGGAATAGTAAATCTCGGATTTTTTGGCACCGCAATTTGGGCATACAATCAACTGACCATTTTCGTCCGTGGCATAGTTTCGTACTTCGTCAAAAATCAGTTTGGCCCTTTCCCTGTCCACACTATACACTTGCAATTTTACTCCCCCGATGGCGGCGCTAATCAAAGGGTCTGAATTAATGGTGGTTTCATCCCTAAGGAAGACGGGAATACCCTCAGATTCCAATTTTCCTTTAATGATTTGTACATCCGCAGGAAACTCAAAAGTGCCTAGGGTAAAAAACTCTTGTTTCATGATGTTTTAAATCGTTGAATGCTTTTCAAAACTTGGTCGATTTCTTCTGAGGTATTAAAGGTATGCAAGCAAAATCGAAGTCGCTCCATACCCAAGGGAACGGTCGGAGATAAAATGGGCTTTACATCAAATCCCTGTCTTCCCAGAAAATCTGAAGTTGCTTTGGCCATGTCGTTTCCGGAACTATGCATCGATTGAATGGCCGAATCACTTTGGATAAAATGATTTCCCAAACCATAAGCTTCTGCTTTTTCCAGAAAAAATTGAATATTCCCTTTTAGGTTTTGAATACGCTTTTGCCCTTGATTGCTCAAAACGAGATACGCTGCCCAAATGGACGCGATTTCCTTTGGGGGCAACGCAGTGGTATAAATAAAACTTCTAGCAAAATTGACCAAGTATCGAATAAGCGTTTTACTACCCAATATGGCTGCTCCATGCTGCCCCAAAGCTTTTCCAAACGTAACTACCGAAGCAAATATATTTTCGGAAAGTCCCAATTCTTGAACCAAGCCTTTTCCACCACCAAAAACACCCGAAGCATGCGCTTCATCGACCACTAGATGAATCCCTTCCTTTTCACAAAAGGAACTCAATTCCGAGAGATTCGGAGAATCCCCATCCATGGAAAACACGGATTCCGTTGCCACATAGATTTCCGTGTTATCTTGAAACTTTCCCTGCTTTTTGATTCGGGTAAGACTATCTGACAAATCCGCCAAATCATTGTGTTTGAATTTATAGTTTTGGGCCTTGCTCATAGAAATCCCATCCCGAATGCTGGCGTGCACCCATTCGTCGTAAAGAATAATATCCCCACGTTGTGGTACCGCAGAAAAAAAACCCAGATTTGCATCATATCCGGAATTGAATACCAATGCAGCTTCTGTACTATGAAAGTTTGCCAAAAAGTCTTCAAATGCTTCATGAATTGGGTGATTGCCTGTCAGGAGACGCGACCCCGTGGCACTGTGCTTCTTGATGTCGAATTCTTGAACCAATCTTTCCAAGTAAGGGGTGATACCATCACTTTTTGCCAGTCCCAAATAGTCATTGGAAGAAAAATCTACCAAACCAGAGGAAGTTGATAGCTTGCGCAACGCATTCTCATTCTGTCGTTGCACCAGTTTTTGGGATAGCTTCTTCGGAAAATCGGACATAATTCAAAAGTACTATGTTTCCCAGTAAAAGTATTTGGTTGGTACTGCCAAAACCCCTTCAATCGGCGCATAAAAAAAGCCGCACAACTGCGGCTTTGTTTTATTTGGTATAACAAGTGATTTAATCTGCCAAAACGATGACCTTGTTATCCTTCATCTCTACAGTTCCACTAGAAATGGCCAAGATGGTCTCTCCAGAGGTTCCTTTGGAAAACTTGGCTTCATGTTCTTCATCAATCACTATTTCTCCTTGTAGCTTTACAGCGCCTTCTTGCAGCAAAGAAACCACAGGGGCATGATTTTCCAGCATTTGAAATTCTCCATCTACTCCAGGAACGGTTACCGAAGTGACTTCTCCTGAGAACAAAGTGGCTTCTGGGGATACTATTTCTACGTGCATTCGTTTTCGTGTTTGGCGGTGTGCTTTACTAGAGCACCCTAATTCTAGAATTTAGGCTTCAGCCAACATTTTCTCACCAGCTTCTATAGCATCTTGAATGGTTCCTTTCAAGTTGAAGGCAGATTCAGGAAGGTGGTCCAATTCACCATCCATAATCATGTTGAAGCCTTTGATGGTATCTTTGATATCTACCAACACACCAGGGATTCCAGTAAATTGCTCCGCTACGTGGAAAGGTTGAGATAAGAAACGCTGCACACGACGTGCTCTACCTACCGCAAGTTTATCCTCCTCAGACAATTCTTCCATACCTAAAATAGCAATAATATCTTGAAGCTCTTTATAACGCTGTAACAACTCTTTTACACGTTGCGCGCAATCATTATCAGCCTTTTTGGGAAAAGTTTTTTGGCGATTCGTTTTTTTGGTTCCTTGTTGGTGGTAGGTACCGC
>JBCBCH010000209.1:0-5326 GCA_038530835.1 Bacteroidota bacterium
CATTCAATTTGATGAAAGCTTCTTTCATTTTTCGCGTAATCCAGGTGCCCTCTTGGCCTTTGCGTTCAATGCTAGAACACTTTTCAATGACCTGTTCAAAAGCTTGGTTTATGGTGAGTTTAAAACGGCCTCGTCGTTCCACGCGGCGCATGCTTTTGGATATCTTTAGTTTATTGGGGTATAACACCATCCTAGGGTCCGGACTCCACCAAAGAATCAAGGTATCATCATTGAACCAAGGGAAGATGCCACTTTTATAGGCCAAAAACAGTCGTTCACTAGACAAATCTCCACCCACGGCCAAAAGTCCATCTTCATTGGCACGTTCTACGGGGGGGAACTCCAATCGATCACCTAAAAAGTAAAGTCCAAAATCGTTACCGTCTTTTTGCAACCTTCTTTTTTATTAAAGGTACAAAAGTCCTTACAACACTAGAAGTGCAATCAGAAAGATTCCGCTGGAAACCAGCATAAAAATGAGGGTATAGGGAAGAATTTCCTTGGCTTTTAATTGTGTGATTCCCAAAAGGGGCAACGCCCAAAAAGGTTGAAGCATATTGGTAACCTGATCCCCATAGGCCAGTGCCATAATGGCTTTGGGCAAAGGGACCCCAAGTTTTAAGGCAGATTCTACCACCAGTGGCCCTTGAATGGCCCATTGTCCACCTCCACTAGGTACAAAAATATTGACCAACCCCGCACTAAAAAACGTGTAGACTGGCAAGGTCACTTCCGTACTTACCGAAACAAAGAAATCTGATATTTCTTGAATCAAACCACTTTCAGCCATAACTCCCATAATGCCGAAATACAACGGAAACTGAATCAGAATACCTGAAGTATCTTTTATCGCCTCATTCACAGCCTTCAAAAAGCTTTTGAAACTACCATGTAAGACAATGGCCAAACCCAGCATAAAGAGATTCAACATATTTGGGGTAATGTTGAAACTTTTCAAAAGACCACTATACTGCGCTATAAATGCAGAAAATATGAGCCCTCCAAAAGACCATGCCAATACTTTGGAGTATTCTAAGCGTTCAGCTCCAGAAATGTCAACTTCTTTATCATTTTCAAAATGATATGTCTCCAATCTCTGTGGCGGATTACTCTTCTTTTTACCCAAGAAAAAAACCAAAAGTGCAATCGCCAATACGACCAAACCAAAAATGAGCAAGTTCCAGACACTTAGAATGGTTTCTGCGGTAGGGATGGTTTCTGGGAGAGGACCTAAGTTATTTGAAAGATTGGACAATAGATTTCGCAAGTGACCCGATTCGGCAACTTTTAACGGAGCTGAACCACTAATTCCACCGTGCCATACCATCAATCCAGAATAGCCACAGGCACCAATTAAGGGGTAATTGATGTTTAGATTATTCTGTTGGGCGTGTTCCCCAACCTTTCTGGCCAGAATCGCCCCGAAAATCAATCCAAGTCCCCAATTGAAAAAAGAAACCAACATGGTGGATACCGCAACGATTACGGCCGCAGACGAAGTAGACCGAATGCCCCGGGTTAGGCCCATGATAATACGTTGCAATGGTTTGCTGAGCACAAGAACATGGCCCAGCACCAAAATCAACATCATTTGATAAGCGAATACCAGCAATCCTGAATTCCAAATTCCAGACTCCCAAGCTTTCAATACGAAAACAAGGTCACCTTTGGCCGTTGGAGAAAAAACGATGGCCAAAAGCAAGGTGAGCAAAGTCAACAGCACAGCAATGGTGAAAGGCGAGGGTAAAAATCGCCGAAATGCTTGCGTTATGACCTCGGTCAGTCGCAAATCAATTAGAAGGGTAGGTCGTCGTGGTCTTCTTCGTTTAAGTCATCGGCTGGCTCAAAAGCTTCCATGGGAGGAACGGGCGGCATGTTTTCAGCGCCTTCGGCTGCTCCTTCAAGATTTTCGATACGCCATCCTTGAATGGAATTGAAATATTTGGTCTCCCCTTGCGGATTGACCCATTCGCGACCGCGAAGATTGATGCTTACTTTGACCATTTGGCCCACTTGATAGGAGTTCAGTAGGTCGCACTTGTCCTGCACGAATTCTATACTGATATGTTGTGGATATTGTTCTTCGGTAGTTACTACCATCTCTCTCTTGCGAAAACCGTTATTTCCGTAAGTTTTTGTTTCATCAATCAGTTTTATTCTTCCCTGAACTTCCATAGTACTTTAAGCTTTTCTGAATGCCCAAAAGTACAAAAACACAACCCATACCCTAACACCTTGGCAAGTGAACTATCAACAAAATTTTGCTTTTTGCGTTATCTTTAAACAACCCTAGTGCATCGCAATGGATTTTGTCCCCAAAAGAAAAGCATCCAATATCATTCTCTTGGTATCGGCTTTTGTCATCGTTAGCCTTATTCTTTGGAACACCAATAGTTTCTTTAAGAAGTTCAAAGAAGAAGAACGATTAAAAATGGAGATTTGGGCCACCGCCCAGCTAGAGCTTATCGAATCTTCGGTAGACCAAGAGCTTGGAAACCTTACGCTGAAAGTGATGGGGAACAATACCTCAACCCCGATGATTTTGGTGCATGAAGAAGGAACTATCAAAACCCACAATTTTCCAGCGGAAAAGGTATTGGATACAGCCTATATACAGACCAAGATTGAACAGTTCAAGCGTGAAAATGAACCTATCCAAATTGTTCAGGACGGGGAGCTATTGGAAACGTTGTACTATGGCAACTCGGAAGTTCTCAATAAACTGAAGTTTTATCCGCTTGCCCTGTTGCTCATCATATTTCTCTTTGCAGCGGTAATCTTTTTCTTTTTCAAAACCAACAAAGCCTCAGAACAAAACAAGCTTTGGGCCGGTATGGCAAAAGAAACGGCGCATCAAATCGGAACGCCCTTGACCTCGCTACTGGGCTGGAACGAGCTTTTGAAAACCGAAGACATCAACTCCGATATCACACATGAAATCGGAAAAGACATTTTGCGATTGCAAACCATCACCGAACGCTTCTCGAAGATAGGCTCCATTCCCAAATTGGAAGTGCATGATATTGTATCGGAAACGGAGCAAGCCTACGAATACCTGAAGCGCAGAAGTTCTCGTTTAGTTAACTTTTCCTTTAGCTCAGAAATTGATAAAATGCCCGTGTTGCTCAATCCTCCGCTTTATAACTGGAGCATTGAAAATCTGGTTAAAAACGGCATTGACGCCATGAAAGGGAAAGGGGATATCAGCATACAAATCGAGCAGAAAGGACAACATGTGAACGTATTGGTAACTGACTCGGGGCATGGCATCCCAAAAAGCGACTTTCAGAATATTTTCAATCCCGGAGTAACGTCCAAAAAACGGGGTTGGGGGCTGGGACTCTCTTTAGTTAAAAGGATTGTGGAAGAATACCACAAAGGAAAAATTAAAGTACTTTCGTCCAGTAAGGCGGGTACCGTAATGCAAATCTCTTTACGTTCTAAGGTATAATGGGGTATGGCAAAGTCTAAAAAAATAGTGATTAAGGAGGGTGAAATCACCAACCATTGTCCTGTTTGTTATAACAAGAAGCTAAAAATCACCTTTTACCAAAAACATACCTACAATGCCTTTTATCACAAAACCACGGACGAAGTTACTCACGAAATCAAGTGCAAAAAGTGCTATTCCATTATTTACCCAGTAGACTGGACCGATGATATTGAACGTGTGTATGATTACTACAACAAACTAGTAGTTCCCGAACGGAGTTCTTTACGCTTTACTACCCTATTTTTTGTGTTAACCTTACTGGTATTAGCGCTTATCGGGGCAGGAATATATCTGTATCTGGAAGGATTTATTTAAGCTCCATCTGTATTTTCCGCGCGATATCTTCAAACTGGTCCGTGTCTAATTTTACTTTATGTTGAAAGGTAGCATTCGCCATACTTTTAAGCGGAATCAAGTGCACGTGCACATGGGGTACTTCCAGACCAATCACCGTCATACCCACACGCTCACATGAAATGGCGGCTTCGACAGCGTGTGCGACTTTTTTGGAAAACTGCATTAACCCCAAATATTCCTCCTCTGATAAATCCCAAATTTTGTCTACCTCCCTTTTGGTAACGCACAACGTATGTCCTTCGGCATTGGGATTGATATCCAGAAAGGCAAAATGCTTTTCATCCTCCGCAATTTTATAGCTGGGGATGTCTCCGTTGATGATTTTGGTGAAAATACTGGCCATAAGCTGAAATAAAAAAACCTGCCCGAAGACAGGTTTTAAAGTTACATATTTTGAGGGCTTATTCTCTGGTTATTTCCAAGATATCGAACTGCAACGTACCATTGGGAACCTTGATTTCCGCTACCTCTCCTACGGATTTTCCCAACAAGCCTTTTCCAATAGGGGAAGTCACCGAAATTTTACCTGCTCTAAGGTCTGCTTCACTTTCGGCAACAAGTGTATATTTCACTTCCATTCCATTGGCTTGGTTTTTCAATTTAACCGTGGACAACACCAACACTTTGGAGGTATCCAATTGGGATTCGTCAATCAAACGGGCATTGGCCAAGGTTTCTTCCATTTTGGAAATTTTCATCTCCAGCAATCCTTGTGCTTCTTTTGCCGCATCATATTCGGCATTTTCCGATAAATCTCCTTTGTCCCTTGCTTCGGCAATCGCCTGGGATGCCTTAGGGCGTTCTATGTCTTTAAGCTGATTCAGTTCTTCCCGCAACTTCTTCAATCCTTCAGCTGTATAATATGATATCTTGCTCATGTTTTCAATTTTAAAAGGCAAATAGGCCTTGTGAAAAATGAAATTCATTTTCCAGATGACCTTTGCGATACAAATACAAAAAATCCTCAGCGCAAACTGTTTTGGCACAGTTTTGAGAGGATTTAACGCAAATATAGGCATTTTTTGACCACTTTTGTTATCGAAACATGCGAATACATTGCTATGAGAGCGTTTTGCCTTTTACTATTTTTAATGCTCAGCTTGAGTTGTGATAGTGACCCTGTCAACCGGAATCCCTTTTTACAAGAAGTTAGTTTTCGGTTCGAACTCAATCTCAATTTACCCCTGTACAACAACCTCAACAATATTGCTAACCCGGTATATGTCGGAAATGCTGGAGTTGGGATACGTGGTGCCTTCGTTATCCGCTCAGGGCCTGATACTTTTTTGGCCTTTGAAGCGAGTTGTCCCAACCAAGTCCCCAGTAGCTGTTCAACCATGATGCTTGAGGGTGTAAATGTGGTATGCCCTTGCGATGATCTTGAGTATAATCTGTTGACCGGACAACTCTTAAATCGCCCGGATGATGGACAGCGGTATTATGATCTTTTGTTTTACCAAGCGGTTCTTGCCGGAA
>JBCBCH010000210.1:0-5224 GCA_038530835.1 Bacteroidota bacterium
TTCATGTTGTGCAAGGTTGACCCGCCCAGATGATACACTTTGCTGTGGCCCACGTAGTATACCTTGTGTCCGGCGTTTTTGGCACGCCAACACAAATCGATTTCTTCTTGATGTGCAAAGTAGTCCTCATCAAAACCGTTCAAGGTCCAGAAAACATCTTTTTTGATGAACATACAGGCTCCCGTCGCCCAAAAAATTTCAGAAACATCATCATACTGTCCTTCATCTTTTTCAAGGGCCTGAAAAATCCTACCACGACAAAAGGGATATCCCATCTTATCGATAAATCCTCCGCCCGCCCCGGCATATTCGAAATATTCTTTTCGCTTGAGGTCAAGGATTTTGGGTTGGACAATGCTAATGTCCTTGTGCTTGTCAAAAATCTCTTTTATGGGTTCTAGCCAATTGGGAGTTACCTCTACGTCTGAATTTAGCAGGCAATAGATATCTGCTTCTATGGATTGCAATCCCATGTTATAACCCGCAGCAAAACCACCATTATGGGGATTTTCAACAATGTCTATGTCAGGAAACTCTTCTTTAACCAGCTGTATTGATTTATCTGTACTGGCATTGTCAATCAGGTAGATGGTGGCATCTTTGGAATGTGCCAAGACACTCGGAATATACTTTTCAAGCAAAGCTTTCCCATTCCAATTGAGTATGACTACGGCAATATCCAAAACGGCAGCAAATTAACGGCGAAAATCAGGAATTTCCTTTAAAAACGAATACTTTTCGTTCTTTTTGTCAAGAATACAATAAAGGTGAAGCAATCCATTGGTCACCCAAAGCAACTCTGCCTCCAAACTCATATTATAGCGGGCTATCTGGTCAAAGGTATTTTGGTCGATTTTGATTTCAGGCGCTTTGCATTCCACCAAAATTCGGATAGAACCGTCACTATTGAAAACGGCCACATCATACCGTTTGGTTACCCCGTTTAGATTGATTTTCTTTTCCACATTGATTAAGGATTTGGGATACCCTTTTGTGAAAACCAAATAATGCACGGCATGTTGACGCACCCATTCCTCTGGTAAAAGGAGTATGAACTTTTTGCGAATGATGTCAAAAATATAGAGTCGATTTTACATACTTTTGAAACGAAACCTATACTCAGGAAACTGTAGGGCCTGCATGGGGCAAAGTTGGTGAATTTTGTGATATGAATGGGATAAAGGAAATTGTAGGTGCCATCGAGGCGAGACAACCAAAACCGGTGTATTTTTTAATGGGGGAGGAGCCCTATTATATTGACCGGATATCTGACCATATTGCCCAGAACTTGCTTTCGGAAGAGGAAAAAGGCTTTAACCAAATGGTGCTTTACGGAAAAGATACGAGCATAGATGAAATTGTAGGTAGTGCCAAGCGCTATCCTATGATGTCGGATTTTCAAGTGCTCATCATCAAAGAAGCCCAGCACCTCTCAAGGACCATTGAACAGCTTGAATCGTATGTTTTGAATCCTCAACCCACAACCGTTTTGGTGGTTTGTTACAAGTACAAGAAGCTTGACAAGCGTAAAAAGTTGTATAAAGCGGTTCAAAAAAAGGGAGAACTTTTCGAAAGCAAAAAACTGTACGAGAATCAGGTTGCCGAATGGATTAGAAGAACCCTAAAGGGGAAGGGATACCGCATTGAGCCGAAAGCGGCCATGTTGCTTGTTGAGTTTTTGGGAACCGATTTGAGCAGAATCAACAATGAATTGGACAAACTCACGTTGATTGTGCCCAACACAGAAGAAATCAATTCGACCCATATTGAAGAGCATATTGGTTTCAGTAAAGAGTTCAAAATTATTGAACTGAAGAAAGCCATTGGAGAGCGGAATATCGCCAAAGCCACACAAATCATTGACTATTTTACCAATAACCCAAAGGAGAATCCTTTTGTGGTCACGGTCACCATGTTAAACACCTTTTTTTCACAACTGTTACGTTATCATGGGTTGAAAGACCATTCTCCAAAATCCGTTGCTTCAGCCCTAAGCATCAACCCTTACTTTGTAAGTGAGTTTACCATTGCAGCCCGAAACTACCCCATGAAAACCGTAAGCCAGCTGATTTCTGGACTACGTGACTTGGACCTAAAAGGCAAAGGTGTGGGAGGAACCTTGCAACAACGTGATTTGCTCAAGGAACTGCTTTCGCAATTTGTGTAATTACTTTCGGTCTACACTGTACTTTCCAGGACCTAGTAAAAAAATCACTACGAAAATCGTAAAGTATATTAATGCCAATTCTTTTTTACCAAAAGGGTCACTACCATGAAAAATCAGTCCCGCTACGCCCATGGTCAAAGCTGCGGGAATCGCAGCCCAACGGGTTTTGAAACCAATGATGATTAGCAGTGGACAAAGAAATTCTCCAATAACCGTCAGAAAGAGCGATGGTGCAGCACCTATGCCCAGTGGGTTTGGAAACTCCGTATTTCCGTTAATCAAGTTTTGTAATTTAGGGTATCCGTGGCTTAACATAAAGGCCGAAGGTACGATGCGCAATATGGCAAGGCCGATATGAACCAAAAGGTTGTTTTTCATAAATGGAGGAACTAATTTGGTGCATGAATGTATAAATTCTTAATGAGATAATGCTCTGGATTGTCCAAAAAAGTCTAAGAGCAGAAGTTTACTTACGGCATAAATCAGGAAAACCACAAGCGGTAACTCGTGGTTTACTAAGGGCATGGCAGGGATAGTTTTTGACTACTTCAAACGACGAATATTAGCCTCTGGATTATCAAATTGTGTTTCATACACTATTGTTTCTTCCCGGTATTCAAAAGAAATAGTGCGATTCTCTTTTCCTTGCAATTCAATGGTTTCACCATTTACGAATTTAAATGCTACCGTGGAAGCTGCTGTTTTTTGGCTCAGCTCAATTTCGAAAATACCATCTTGGTTGTCATCAGATAGCGGTAGGACATCGTCCCAAGCATTTGGTGTGAAATTACCGCGAATTCCGATGTTCTTGTCTCCTTCCAATTCTGTTGCATCTACCTTAAAGGTTACCTTTTTCAAATGCGTTTCTTGAACGCAGGAAGTTGCTAGGGACAAAAGGGTGATGTAAATCAGTATATTTTTATGAAGTACCATATTTTTAGTTTTTAGAGGTGAATGTGTATTGGTTTCGAACGAAAGAATCGGATTTTCCAGCCAGTTGTACCTCTTTGGTAATGACCATTTTGTCCTTGGAGATGTCATAGGTCTCGCGAAATTCCGCAGGCATGTCATTGTCTTTCCCTTTTGATACGGTTTTTATTTTCCAATGGTCTTCAGCCACTTTTAGTATTTCGGTTATGGTTTGGTCTCCAAATGTCTGTGCATCGGCATCGAACTTGAACAGTTTTTTGAAGTTTGCTTTAGGCTCTGCAGGATATACGAATCGCAAAAACAATCCATTTTTTCTGGTTTCTATGCTAAGGTTTGCCGGAATGGTCACCTTTTTAAAGTCGCTATAGTTTCGGTACATCAGTTCTCCTTCCCATTCCGTCTCATCTAAAAAGGCTAAGTTTTTAATATCCAATGAAGTTTCTTGTGCTTGTGAAAGCTGTACGCAAAGTGCTGTGAGTAATACGAGAATAATGGTTTTCATAAATTATGATTTTTGATGTAAAAAGAATTGATAGACCAGTTTGTCGAGTCCGAATTTTCCAGACCCCAAGAATAAGTGGTACACTGAAATCCAAAGGAAACCCATGGCAGGGAGCATGCCCCAAAAGCCCTGACCCCATTTCTGAAGAAAAATAGCCACCAACATGGTGCACATAATTAAGAAAGAGAAAAGACGCGTCTTGAGACCGAAGGCAAAGAAAAGCCCCCCAACGGCTTCACTAAAAGCGCCCATCCAAGCAAAGAAAACGGGAGCCATGGCAAATATGCCACCATAGTTGGCCACATCTTCAGGAAACCAAGCGGATACTTCAAATAATCCCAAATTGTTTTCTTTTGGGGTCCAGGGCATTCCAAATTTAGAGGCACCAAAACTGAGCGCAAGCAGCATTCCGCAGATAAAGCGCATGATGGCAAACGAGGCATCTGCAATCCAGAGTTGTTGCTCTACAGGTTTAATCAATTGGGTGATGATGTTTTTCATATTTCAAGATTTTATGGTCTCAAAATTGAAAAATAGGGTGGTGCGGTTCGCCTCAAATAATGGGCGAGAGGACTCAAAATACGATTTGAGACCTCATAATGCGGCTTTCAAATACTCTGAGGGAGAAGAGTTGGTGAATTTTTTAAAGACCCTATTGAAGGTGGCTTTGCTATTGAAACCACACTCGTAGGCCATTCCCAATAGGGATAATTTTTCGTGAGCGGCATCACCTACCTTATCTTTAAAAGCCTCTATCCGATATAAGTTAACAAAGTCATTAAAGTTTTTCCCAAAGCCCGAATTGATGATTCCAGAGAGTTGTCCACGGCTCATTTCCGCCAGTTTGGCAAGCTCAACCAAGTTCAACTCAGGATTCAGATAGGGTTTTTCTTTGACCATTAGGGTCTTCACCATTTCTATTTCCTGTTCTGAAATGGTTTTGGAAACTATGTTTTCCCGTGTCTCTGATGCAACCTGTTCGGGAACGAAATCAAATTTTAGATGATTTAGTTTCGATGTATCCGTAAAATAGCCCTTAATCGCAACGTACAAGATGGTGAGTCCTGAACAAAAGACCAGCCACCATCTTTGGGTATAATGTAGGTCGACAAAAAAGTTTTCTATAATGGATTGGGTGATGTCATAACAGAACAAAAAGGTGTACAGCAACAGAAAATTTCGCAACCAATTCAATTCCAAATCATAAGTATTGGAAAAATAAGCCTGCAACTTGGTTCTGTATTGCATGAACATTTGAAAAGTAAAGGCCAAATAAAGCAGCATTTGGGCATAACCGAAATACGACATCATGGGTAGGACAAATACTTGGTCCACGAAAAGCTTCAACTCACCATTTTGGACGAATATGAAATCGGGTTGCAATGCGTCATAAGTAAAGATGCCTATCCGATAGATTACAAAAAGAATCAAAGGAAGAAAATGAAGAATATCTTTTCTATGTAACCGGAAACCAGACCGGGTAATGGATTTTACATAGAGATATATCAAAGGAGCCAACCCCAGTCCGATATTGAAAAGGGCATAATTGATTTTGGTATTCCTAAAAGTATCGTACCACCCCATAAAACCAACCGTATAACAGGTTTGCCCATAGCAGGTCAAAA
>JBCBCH010000211.1:0-5212 GCA_038530835.1 Bacteroidota bacterium
ATGCCAAATTCATGTCCAATACGTTCCTGCAAGCGACCAACCACCCTTTGAATTTGCCGAAGTTCATACTCTCGAAAACCAAAAAGATGCTACAGCGTTAAAAATGGAACCCAAAAAGGTTTTACATATCACCAATATTGCCTCCTTATATCGGCAAGCACAATGGTCAAAGCTCTTGGCGCATCCAAGACTCGACTATCATTTTGCTTTTGGTGATAATCCATACGCGGGTATCAAAACCATTGATTTTTCGGTTTCGCCATTCACCAAATTCAAAACCAGTTTGCACGGTATCAAAAACATCTGGGTATTCAAAAAGTTCTTGGTTTGGCAACGCGGCGTCATTGGTAAATGTCTTAAAACCAACGCAAATCTGGTCATTCTGCTCGGTGAGTTCAATGTACTATCCAATTGGATTGGGGCCCTCATTTGTCGTATCAGGAAAGTACCGGTTGTTTTTAGAGGTCATGGCATGTACGGCAATGAAAAAGGTCTAAAACTCTTTTTACGGAAAAACTATTACAAACTAGCGAATGGACATTTGGTTTACGAGCGGAGAAGCAAGAAAATCATGGTGTCCCAGGGCTTCAAAGCCGAAAGTATCCACATCATCTTCAATTCCCTGGACTATGATGCCCATCGGGAAGCCCGAGAAAGAATCCAGAATCTCGACAAAAAGAAAATCTATCCGTTTTTTACGAATCCCGACGCACCCGTTTTGCTTTTCGTAGGGAGATTGACCGCCGTTAAAAAACTACATCTTTTTTTAGAGGCAGTAGCCATCCTCAATAAAAAAGGACATTCCCCAAACGTATTGCTTGTTGGTGACGGTCCCAAAGGACCAGAACTAAAAAAATACGCAGTGCAACATCTGAAAAAAGGGTCTTATCACTTTTATGGGGCATGTTACGATGAAAAAACCAATGAAAAGTTGTTGGCCGCGGCAGATGTCTGCGTGTCTCCAGGAAATGTTGGATTAACGGCTATACACAATCTAAGTTATGGAACCCCCGTTATTACCCATGGTAATTTTGAGAATCAAATGCCCGAGGTAGAGGCCATAACAGCTGGAGAAACGGGTTATTTTTTTGAAGAAGGAAATGTGATGGATTTAAGTGATAAAATATTGCTTTGGATTACACAGCCCGATTATGATAGAGAAGCCATACGGCGGAAATGTTATGAAATCATTGACCAATACTATAATCCATACTACCAAATCGAGGTTATAGAGAACTTAGCCAACCAAGCACCCGCACTGCTATGAAAAAAACTTTGCTCCAAATCAACGTTGAGGCCAACTATGGTTCCACCGGAAGGATAGCCTCCGAAATCGGAGACTTGGCGATGGCAAAAGGCTGGGATAGTCACATTGCGTTTGGTAGACTTATGAAAGATACCAAGTCTACCACCTATCCTATAGGAACTCCCCTTGGCATATATCATCATGTGGCCTACTCCCGGTTATTGGGAAAACATGGGCTTGCCTCTGTAAGCGACACGCAAAAACTAATCTCTTACATTGAAGAAATCCAACCTACCATTATTCATTTGCATAACCTCCACGGATATTATTTGAATTACGAAATCCTTTTTAGCTATCTAAATTCAATAAATATTCCTGTCGTTTGGACACTACACGACTGCTGGTCATTCACGGGGCACTGCACCCACTATGAAGATATAGGTTGCTATAAATGGGAAAAAGAATGTAACAGTTGTCCCCAGAAAAGAGAATATCCTACCAGTTGGCTGGTTGATAGTTCGAAAAATAACTATCAGCGCAAGAAAAAATGGTTTGGAACGCATCCCAACTTACATGTTGTCACGGTATCCGACTGGTTAAATCACGAGGTATCCCGTTCGTTTTTATCCAAACATGCTAGGACCACCATTCATAATGGTATTGATACATCGGTTTTCAAATGCACAAAATCCCACGCATTGCGTACCCAGTTCAATTTGGAGAATAAATACATTATTCTTGGTGTAGCAAGCGTTTGGTCCGCCAAGAAAGGTTTAGAGGACTTTATCACCCTTAGCAAAACATTGGAAGAAGATGAAACCTTGGTTTTGATTGGTTTAAAGGAGGAACAAATCAAAAATTTACCAAAAAACATTATTGGCATTCAAAGAACTTCTAGCTTGGACGAACTCGTTGCTTGGTATTCCACAGCAAATCTTTACTTGAATCTTTCCGTTGAAGAATCCTTTGGAATGACCACCGCCGAAGCGCTTGCTTGTGGAACGCCAGTAGTGGTTTATGATAGCACTGCATGCCCAGAAATGGTAACTCCCAAAACAGGACGTGTGGTACCCAAAAAGGATATCGACGCCGTTCGGAACGCTATCCACGATATCAAAATTGATTTCAACGAAAGTCATTATGCGAAGTGTAGGGAGTTTGTAGTGAACCGCTTTGACAAAAATGAACGCTACGAAGAGTATCTGTCCTTATATGAGCAGTTAACACAACAAGTTCCCAATAAAGTTTTACAGACGCATGAAAGTTAGTATCATTACCGGCACTTATAACAGTGCCCAATACATTTCGGATTGTGTCTCGTCCATCCACAGACAGGATTACGAAGATTTGGAACATATTATTATCGATGGAGCTTCCAAAGATGATACCGTTAACATCATAAAATCCATGCCCAATCGTGTTTCCGATTTGGTTTCGGAACCCGATGGCGGTATCTACAATGCCATGAACAAAGGCCTGAAACGCGCCAAAGGGGATGTTCTCGGCATTCTGAATTCAGATGACTTTTACAATAGTGACACGATTATTTCTGAGGTAGTTGAGGCGTTTGAAAAACATGAAGCGGATTGCGTGTTTGGAGACTTGTACTACGTGAAAGCCGAGGATACCGATAGTATTGTGCGAAAATGGGTAACGGGTCCTTATAAAACCAAGGGATTTCGTAGAGGATGGCATCCTGCCCACCCTAGTTTTTTTGTAAAACGAGAAGTGTACGAAAAGTATGGGTACTTTGATGAAAGCCTTAGACTAGCAGCTGACTTTGAATTAATGCTTCGTTTTATTGAACGCCATGGGCTCAAAAGCCATTATATTCCAAAACCTATGGTGCGTATGCGCCTAGGCGGCGCTACTAGTAAAAATCTGAAAAACGTTATCGAGGGTAACAAACAATGTATTCAAGCCTTCAAAAACAATGACATGAAGCCGCCGTTCATGTATTCTGTTGTGCGCTTGGTGCCCAAACTCAAACAACTGCTGCCTTGAAGACGCATGCATACCTTATAATGGTTCATAATGAGCCTGAAGCATTGAAACTACTTTTATCTGTTTTGGATGATGCAAGGAATAAAATCTACATCCATATAGATGCAAAGTCTACTTCCATTCAACCCGAAAAGGTTAGTGACCATTGCCAAAAAGCGTCCATACAATTTGTTTCGAGCAAAAAAATGTATTGGGCTGGCTACAGCATGATTGACGTAACGCTTGATTTATTGGAGGCTTCCATAAAGGATAAAAATGTGTATTACCATTTGATTTCAGGTGCGGACTTGCCCTTGAAATCTCAAGATGAACTTCACGCATTCTTCGCAGAAAATGAGGGCAAAGAATTCGTATCAGGTGGTAAAATAGTCAACTGGAAAATCGCTAGTCGTTATAAATACTACTACAACGAAAAATGGGCAAAGTACTTGAAGCGTAAAACGCATCGCATTGCCCGCTATTTATCTGCTGCCTTACAGACTATTCTCTTAGTAAATCGCACTCGAAAACTAAATATGGATTTCTACATGGGGGGCAATTGGTTTAGCATAACCCACGATTTTGCTGCTTATGTTTTAGCACGAAAAGATTTTATCAAAAAGTACTTTGACCATACCTTTTGTGCTGATGAAGTCTATATTCCGACGTTGCTTTATAATTCCAGATTTAAAGAAAACGTCTCCAAAAAAATGAATCTACGCTATGTTGACTGGAAAAGAGGTAACCCATACATATGGCAAGAAAAAGACTATGAAGAGCTTACCTCGAAGGATTTGTACTTCGCCCGAAAGTTTTCATATGAAAACCATCCTGAAATCATGGAAAAACTTAAAAAAAAGCTCCTTTCTTCTGATGAAAAGGGGTAATTCGCACATTTTTTCACTGCTTGAATGAAATTTCGTAGGTACTCTCCTATTTCTTTTAACGTAGTTATTTGCAATTTGACCTTAAAAAATTCTCGCGAATCAAACACATAAGTATCTTTGGTCCGCAAAATCAATCTCATCATTAAATGATCATACTAGGCCTTAACACCCACCACGCAGACTCCTCCGCAGCAATTTTTAAAGATGGTGAACTCCTTGCAGCCACCGAAGAAGAACGGTTTACCCGAGTAAAGCACTGGGCTGGTTTTCCAGCACAGGCCATTCAGTTTTGTTTGGATGAGGCCAATACCACTTTGGAAGATGTTGACTTTATTACCATTGGTAGGGACACCAAAGCCAAATTGGGCCGTAAAGTATTGTTTGCCTTAAAAAACCTAAAGACAGGAACTTCCCTATTAAAAAATAGAATAGAGAACCGAAAAGATATCACTTCCTTAGCGGACCAATTTGCCCAAGCATTTGGTTGTTCTCCTGATATGATAAACCAAAAGCTTATCAATGTGGAGCACCACAGGGCCCACCTTGCCTCCACTTTTTATGCCAGCCCCTTTAAAGAGTCGGCTATTATGTCGATTGATGGTTCCGGGGATTTTTCTACCGTGATGTTGGCGCAGGGAAAAGGTTCCAAAATTATTGTGTTGGATAGCATCGATTATCCGGTTTCCCTTGGATTCATCTATACTGCTTTTACGCATTTCCTAGGGTTTCCACACTACGGGGATGAGTACAAAGTGATGGGACTCGCGCCATATGGTAATCCCACTCTAGTGGATAAGGTTCGAAAATTGGTCACGCTAAAAAAAGACGGGCTTTGGACTTGGGATGCCAGTTATTTTGGGGAAGTCAAAGTAGTATACAAAGACAACCAACCAATTGTTGACCCTTTCTTCACTGAAAAGTTTTCCAAACTTTTTGGAGAACCCCGTAAAAAGGGGGATGAATTGACCCAATATCACAAAGATTTGGCCAAATCGGTTCAACAAGTTACCGAGGAAATTATTTTTCACATGGCAACTCCACCAGCAATACATAGGTTTTTGGACCCTGTACGTTTTTGAAGGTGCGATGCCATGTG
>JBCBCH010000212.1:0-5175 GCA_038530835.1 Bacteroidota bacterium
CTTGTATTTTGGTAAAAGGTAGAATAGTTGGCCAGTAAGTCGTTCAGAAGGTCGGCCAGCTCTTTACTTTTTTCCGGATGTAGCCCAATCGCGTTTAAATTGTCAACTTCCATAGTATGTTGTTTTGTTTTTAAGTTTTGATTCTAGTTTATGGTTTGAACCGGTGCACGATATCACGAGCCTTTTCTTAGGAATAGGTTCATAAAGAAAAGGCGGGCGGTGACTCTCCTCTTATATAATGGATCAAAGACTAAACTGCCCATTTCCTTAGTGACACCCCCGAACTCATGAATTTATGGGCTATGGTGTTTCAACCCGAAAAATCGTTGAGTTCGAACGGTCTTCACAAATAACATATTCCAATCGGTTTATGGCATCACCACAGTATCGATGGCATGTATTACACCATTTGAGGCTTCTACATCGGTCAATATAATAGTAGATGTGCCGCCTTTGGCGTCGGTCAAGATTACATTATCACCATCAAGGGAAGCAGTAAGCGTATTTCCTTGTACTGTAGTAATAACAAAAGAACCATTGTTATCCTGAATGGCCTTGACAACATCGGCAGCTTTTACATTGCCAGATACCACATGATACGTCAAAATGGAGGTAAGGGTCCCTTTGCCTTCGGGCTTTAGCAATGCATCCAAAGTACCTTCCGGTAATTTTTCGAATGCTGCATTAACGGGAGCAAATACCGTGAATGGACCTTCACCACTTAATGTCTCCACCAACCCCGCAGCTTTCACAGCGGCCACTAGTGTCGAAAAATTCTCATTACCTGCAGCTACACCGACTATGTTAGGTGTCTCTACCTCAATTACTTCTTCCTTTTGAATTTCACTTTCTGTAGTTTCAGTTTCCTCAGTAGTGTTTTTCTTTTTCGTATCCCCACAGCCATAAGCAGTCATTAGACCACCAATTAAAGTTAGGACCAATAGTTGTTTTTTCATGTTTCGATTTTTTAGTTCGTATAAGATTACATAGATTTTTTACATTTTTGTTTAACATAAAGTTAAAATGATTAAACAAAATGTAATTTATAAAAAGTCTATTTAAAACTAAATCCATATTTTAAAAGGATATTGCTCTTTACGTTTGAAAATATAGGGGGAGGGCAATAGTTGAAATCGCTAAGTAAAAAGAAGGCATTTTTTGGGAAAGTGAGTGAAATCTTGGTATCGTGATAGATAAGGTTAAGGGCCACCCCAAGTGCAATCAAATTAACTAACTACATTCCATAGCAATGTTTCCCCCGTCACGCGCCATTGGGAATGGCCAATAAACACTAAACTTCAGGCCTACCCTTCAATCGCTTTTCAATCTTTCTTTTCTTGATGGTTATCCTTTTCATGGCATCCATCAGTTTGGAATCCTGAGTTTTTTTGTAAATCTCGTTGATGGTTAGCACAAGCTCTTTGGCCTTTCTTGAAGCAACAACCCTGTCACTTGTGGACATATGGCTCATTTTCATCCTCTCAAAGGCTTCTACTTCCATTGACAGTTGCTCATTCATTTTGTTTATCTTTTTACAGCATACATTAAACAGATACAAAATTAGCTTACTAGTTGCTTGACTGCCATATAAATTTTCAGATTTAGATTTTTAAAGTTTATCTTGCCATTTCAGGGCTCACTTCGTTGGTCAGTGGTTTTCCTACCGAAAATTCATGGATATTGCGAAGGGTAGTGGATACTATTTCCGTCATGGCCTCTGCAGTAAAAAATGCCTGATGCGAAGTTATGAGCACATTGGGAAAACTATTCAGTCTTAAGATGGTATCATCTTGGATTATCCTTTCGGAAAGATCTTCAAAAAAGAGATTTTCCTCTTGCTCATAGACATCAATTCCGAGATATCCTATTTTTTTATTCACAAGTGCTTGTAGTACGTCGGAAGTCTTTATCAAAGCACCACGACTTGTATTGATAATCATTACACCGTTCTTCATTTTGGAAAGGGAAGATTCACATATCATGTGTTTGGTCCTTGGAGTCAAAGGACAATGAAGGGAAATAATGTCGGAGGACTCAAAAAGGGCATCCAAGTCCGTATACTTGATACCTTTTTCCATTAAAGACTTTGAAGGATAGAGGTCATGGGCAATCACATCGCAACCAAAACCCTTAATAGTTTTAGCGAACGCAGCGCCAATCTTACCTGTCCCAATTACCCCAACTGTTTTTCCCGCCAGATTGAAACCCATAAGCCTATCCACTGAGAAATTTCCTTCTCTTACCCTATTATACGCCTTGTGGGTTTTTCGATTCAATGTCAATATCAAGGCTAAGGAATGTTCCGCAATGGCTTCAGGGGAATAAGCAGGAACTCTGACCACCTTGATTTCGTACTGCATGGAACTTTTAATATCAACGTTATTAAATCCGGCGCATCGCATTGCGATCATCTTAACCCCATTGTTGGCCAACTTACGGATAACTGTAGAATCGAGATTGTCATTGACAAAAGCGCAAACTACCTCATATCCAAGACAAAGGTTGGCGGTGGATTGATTCAAGGCCGACTCAAAAAAGGTAATATTGAATCGATATTCAATGTTCAAACTTTCAAAGTATTCCTTGTCGTAAGGTTTTGTACTAAAAAAAGCTACTTTGATGTGATTCCCATTAGGGTTATTGCGTTTAGTCATTGTAATACCATTTCAATTCTGCTCGATAGTATTCTATCCCTTTTTCGTTTTCCTCAAGTCTAATGACATGATTGACCAATTGATATTGGAAGCTGATTCCTTCGAATTTTTCTTTGACAATGCTCAGATACTCTCTAACGATAAACATAAGGTCGGGGGCCACCAAGTTAAATTGTTGAATAAGCCTTTTTCGCTCTGTACTAGCTCCTGGATACATTTTAATAACAACGGGCGGTTGCATGTGACCATTTAGGATTCTTTGCCATGCTTCCCTATAATTGTAGGTGATGGTAATCAAGTTGCCATTTAGGGTCAAGCGTTGAACGTGTTTCGTAGTCATTTTTTTTTGTAAAGATACAATGGGGATATTTTTGTTTAATGATTTTAAGTATTAATTAAACAATATTTACTCCTCAATGAAGGATTATAACTGAAATTCGAAGGAGTCAATGGTACATTTGAGAATACCGGCACTTTTGTCCTTTAATGGGCCGAATAACGGGACAACAAAGGATATTTTAAATTTCCAATTTAAACCCGTCCCGTTCTCAGTCTTTTTTAGTTGTCCCACGAATTA
The DNA here is from genome assembly GCA_038530835.1 of Bacteroidota bacterium. Lineage (GTDB taxonomy): Bacteria > Bacteroidota > Bacteroidia > Flavobacteriales > Flavobacteriaceae > Flagellimonas. The sequence goes on from JBCBCH010000212.1 coordinate 3,232, forward strand.
ACCTTTTATGGGACCGATTTCTTGAACCAAATTATCAGTGAAAACTAAAATTCATTTTAAGAGGAGTAGCTTAGGAAATTACTCTAGAGTCATTTGGTTTCTTGTTTTTAGACTCCATAACGTCCATTAAATTCTGCATATCCTCCCCTACTTTCTTTTCAATTACCCTTGCATAGATTTGAGTAGTGGATAATTTGGTATGCCCCAAAAGTTTTGAAACAGTTTCTATTGGAACCCCATTGGACAAGGTTACGGAAGTGGCAAATGTATGTCTTGCGGTGTGGAAGGTCATTTTCTTACGAATTCCGCAAGCACTGGCTATATCTTTCAACGTGCGGTTCATCATCTGGTTGCTGTAGATTGGGAGCAATCTACCCGATTCAACTAGTGCCTTTTCATCTCTATATTTATCGATGATTTCTTTGGCTTTTGGTAGTAAAGGAATCTTTAAAGGTTCATCGGTCTTGGAACGTTTGGTGTAGAGCCAATCATTGCCATCGATTCCCTTTACCAAATGATCGGCCTTTAATTCCTGGACATCGACATAGGACAAGCCTGTATAGCAGGCAAAGATGAACAAATCCTTTACACGTTCTGTTGTCTTATCATTGAAGGAAGTCTCCTCAATCAAGCTCAAATCCCTTTCCGTCAGAAATTGTCGCTCTACTTTTTCAAATCTTAATTTAAAATTGATAAAAGGGTCTTTTTCAAGCCATTCCAATTTCACTGCCAATCTTGATATTTTCTTTAGCCGTTCCATGTGTTTCATGGCACCGTTATTGGCACAGCCCATTCTTGTTGCGGGTTTGTATTTTCTGATATATTGTTCAAAATCAACAATAAAACCATAGTTCAATTTTTTAAGGGGTACGTCCTCAATACCTTTTTCTTCTTTTAAAAACTCTTTGATACATCGTTCCGTGCTGTAATAGTTTTTCATGGTACCTTTTCTTAGCAAGGTACTCATAGTAGTATTGTGATAGGCAATCAGATCTAAGAGTGTTTTTCCACTTTCATCTTCTTTTAGATACCTTGCTTTTATGGCCGATGAAGTAATGTCAACATCCTCTTGTAGAAGTTGTCTATGCGCCTCGTGTAATCCTGTAAAGACTTGGTCCAAATACTTGTTCAGGGAAATGACATATTTCGAAAATCCCTTTCCTCTTTTGCGTTTTTCGTCCCAAAGTGAGGCTTTCAATTCCCGATTTAAACTAAATTCGGCTCTTTTGGCATCTACTGTGACCCGAGCATAAATCTTAATTGTGTCAGTTCTAGAGGTGAGTTTCCTGACGACAAATACGACAGATAATCTACTGTTTTCCAACATAATACATAGCTTTCGGTTTATAAATAAATTGGTAAAAAACACGAGGTCAAATACCTTCAAAAGCTACTTCAATGTACAAAAAATACGATGGAAATCAATTCCCGATTAGGACACCAGAACGGTGTTTTCAGGTATTTTCAGATGGTTTCATTTGACATCCCTAAAAACATAAAACGTTGCAAATCAGTCGATTTGCAACGTTATGCAACTATATGAAAATAGTCAAGTCGGGGTGGCAGGATTCGAACCTGCGACCTCCTGCTCCCAAAGCAGGCGCGATAACCGGGCTACGCTACACCCCGATAACAGTTTCAGCAACTGTAAATTTCAAAAAAATCAAACTCCCAATTTTATTTGGCTACCTTTTTCAAGTAGCCCGCTCGGGCGGAGCCTGTACCGAGCGAAGTCGAGGTGCTACACCCCGAAAAATCATTAAAAAAAGCGGAGAGACTGGGACTCGAACCCAGGCGACGGTTACCCGTCGACAGATTAGCAATCTGCTCCGTTACCACTCCGGCACCTCTCCTAATGTTTCAATGAATAGGCATTTAGTCTTTGGATAAAAATCAAAAAATAGTTGCGATGTTGCCCCTGAAAAGGTACATTTGCATCCGCAT
>JBCBCH010000213.1:0-5166 GCA_038530835.1 Bacteroidota bacterium
ATAACCGGGAAGGTTCTAGCCCAGGCGGAGGTAAAATCCATTCTGAAATCTTCTGGTGAACGCTTTAAAGTATTACGTGCTGAAGGAACACCGTTATACACTACGCCAACCAATGGCGTCATTATTGAGACCGAGGTAGAAGAAGTTGAAGAAGCCGAACCGGTTAGCGGTGGCTTAATTGGTGCTCCGGTAATGCAGCTTTTGGGCGCTATTGGCAATTTTGACAAAGACACCCAAATTCCTGATGATTTGAAAAAAGTAAAAGGGATAGGTCCTTTAATGGAAAAAACCTTGAACAGGATAGGTATCTTCTCTTTCCTTCAGGTAAGCAAGATGACCGAAAACGAATACAATTTGTTGGATTCGATTACAGGTTCTTTCCCTGGAAGAGCACAACGAGATGATTGGGCCGGTCAGGCGAGAACCTTGATAAATTTAGATAAATAAGCATATGGCATCCACAACGTTCAAAGCGATATACGATGATGACGATGTGCTAATGCACGCAGTCAAAAAAATCCGTGCGGAAAAATACCATATCGAGGAAGTGTACACTCCTTTTCCAGTGCATGGTTTGGATAAGGCAATGGGATTGCCCCATACCCGATTGGCAATTACGGCTTTTATGTACGGCTGTTTGGGATTGGCCGTGGCTATCGTAATGATGAATTATATCATGATTGAAGATTGGCCACAAGATATTGGTGGCAAACCAAGCTTCACCTATTTGGAGAACATGCCGGCTTTCGTGCCCATCATGTTTGAGTTGACGGTTTTCTTCGCAGCCCACTTGATGGTCATCACTTTTTATTTAAGAAGTAGAATGTGGCCGTTCAAAGAAGCAGAGAATCCTGATGTGCGTACTACGGACGACCATTTTTTGGTAGAAGTGGAAGTGGGAAACGATGAAGAGGCCTTAAAACAATTATTGTTGGAAACCGGTGCCGTGGAGGTGCATGTTCCCAAAAAAAAGTAAGATGATGATAAAATCTTTTGGTAAAGTACTTCTGGGATTATCATTGGTAGGGTTGATGACCTCTTGTTTCAACAAGAACAATCCCAATTACCAGTACATGCCGAATATGTACGAATCTGTTGGGTACGAAACCTATGAGCAGGTAGATAATGGTCTTTTCCCGCAAGGAACAGAAGCCATGTTGCCTGTGGACAATACCATTTCCAGAGGGTATATGCCCTATGAGTTTGCCAATACTTTGGAGGATAAAGAGTTGGCTCGTTTGCAACCCAGCCCACTGGATTCATTGCAATCTGAAGCGAATTTGGCCAAGGGAAAGGAGCTTTATGATATCTATTGTGCGATTTGCCACGGTGCAAAAGGTAAAGGTCAAGGAACTTTGGTGAAAAGGGAAAAAATTCTTGGGGTGCCAAGCTATGATGATGTAGCACGAAATATTACGGTGGGCAGCACCTACCATACCATGTATTACGGATTGAATTCCATGGGGTCCTATGCCTCCCAAATGGACAATGAAAAGGAACTATGGCAAGTAGCGGAATACGTGATGCAACTAAAGGCAGACCTAACTAAATAATTGGATAGATAGCAGAATACTATGTATACGTTTTCAAACAATCTTAAAATAGGCTCTTTTATCGCAATGGCGATTGGGTTGATTTGCTTGGCTACAGGCTTTTTGACCGCTCCGTCAACCGTTGAAGAAGCAAAAGCCATGGTGGCACCACATGGGGATGGACACGGGCACGGTCACGGCGAACATGCTGGTGAAGGTGGTGGACATTCCACAGCGGTGTTCGATGGTGACAAAGTGGAACATGCCGGTGAGGGTGAACATGCTGAAGGGCATGACGCATCCCATGATGAGCATTTGCTGCACCAATTGCAAAACAGGCCTTGGGCAGCATTGTATGTTGCGGCCTTTTTCTTTTTTATGATTGCTTTGGGCGTTTTGGCATTTTATGCTGTCCAACGAGCGGCGCAAGCCGGTTGGTCGCCTCTTTTGTTCCGGGTTATGGAAGGGATTACCGCCTATTTGGTACCTGGCGGAATCATCGTTTTTGTGATTTTGGTATTGTCCGTTCTTCATATGAACCACATGTTCGTTTGGATGGACGCCGATACGGTAGCACATGATGCCTTGTTGCAAGGCAAAAAAGGATACTTGAACCCCACCTTCTTTTTAATTCGTGCATTGGTTTTCTTGGGGGGATGGATTTTCTATCGTGAATACTCTAGAAGACTTTCGCTAGCACAAGACAATTCCGAAGACAATTCAAACTTCGTAAAGAACTTTAGATGGTCTGCTGGTTTTCTGGTATTCTACCTGGTAACCGAATCCATGATGTCTTGGGATTGGATTATGAGTTTGGACCCACACTGGTTCAGCACACTGTTTGGATGGTATGTGTTTGCCAGTATGTTCGTTTCTGGAATCACAACCATTGCTATCGTTACCATTTATCTGAAATCAAAAGGATACCTTACTGAAGTAAACGATAGCCATATTCACGATTTGGCCAAATTCATGTTCGGAATCAGCATATTCTGGACCTATTTATGGTTTGCCCAATTCATGTTGATTTGGTATGCCAACATTCCGGAAGAAGTTACCTATTACGTTACGCGTTTTCAAGATTACAAGATACCTTTCTATGGTATGGTAGCCATGAATTTCGTCTTTCCACTTTTGGTTTTGATGAACAGTGATTACAAGCGTATCAACTGGTTTGTTATCATGACTGGAATTGTAGTGTTGTTTGGACATTATTTAGATGTTTTCAATATGGTGATGCCTGCCACGGTTGGGGACCAATGGAGTTTGGGTGTTCCTGAAATTGGAGGGATATTGTTTTTTGGAGGATTGTTCACATTTTGGGTCTTTACGGCGCTTTCCAAGGCACCGCTGCAGCCTAAACGAAATCCATTTTTGGAAGAGAGTCGACAATTTCATTATTAATTTGGATTAAGTCTTAGAGAGAAGAAATGACCGCATTATTGACTTTGACTGTTTTAGTACTCGTTGCCATTGCCATTTGGCAAATGACCAAGATTTTTCAATTATCCCAGTTAAAAACGGAAACTGCCGAGGTTGCCTCGGATTCCGATAATAAATACAACGGTTACTTGTTGTTTGGATTCTTGATTTTCATCTACGGGATTACCATCTTCAGTTTTGCAAAATACACGAAGGTATTGTTGCCAGAAGCATCCTCTGCACACGGTGCCGAATACGACCAATTGATGTGGGTTTCTTTCGCCATCATCTTTTTCGTGCAAACCATAACACAAGCCTTGTTACATTACTTTGGGTACAAATACCGGGGCGAGAAAGGAAAAAAAGCCTTGTTCTTCGCGGATAATGACCGATTGGAGTTTATCTGGACCATTATCCCGGTAATTGTTCTGGCAGGTCTTATTCTCTGGGGTCTTTACTCTTGGACGAATATCATGGATGTCAATGAAGAAGATGACCCGCTAATTGTAGAGCTATATGCACAACAATTCAATTGGACTGCCCGCTACGGCGGTACGGATAACGTACTAGGTGATGCAAGCGTGCGTTTGATTGATATCAATCGGGCCAATGTTTTAGGTTTGGATGAAGCTGACCCGAATGCTACGGACGATGTCATAGTAAAGGAATTGCACTTACCCGTTGGGAGAAAAGTGAACTTTAAAATGCGTTCTCAAGACGTATTGCACTCGGCTTACATGCCACACTTTAGAGCGCAAATGAACTGTGTTCCAGGAATGGTGACCCAGTTCTCTTTTACACCAACAGTCACAACAGAAGAGATTCGATTGAATCCTGATGTTGTGGATAAGGTAAAACGAACCAATGCATTACGTGCACAATGGGCTGCAGAAGGAAGACCAGATTCAGACCCATGGGAGTTCGATTACGTATTGCTTTGCAACAAAATCTGCGGTAAATCGCATTACAATATGCAAATGAAGATTATTGTGGAGACAGAAGAAGAATTCAACAAGTGGTTGGAAGAACAGGCGACCTTCGGGGATACTGTGACCTCCAATCCATAAATGATATTGCTAGAAAAGAAAATTGAATAATTAAAAATTAGGTTATGTCGGTAACAGCACATGCACCAGCACACGCAGAAGACCATGCTCATGATGATCATGGACATCACCACCATAAAGAAACATTCATAACAAAATATATCTTTAGTCAAGACCATAAGATGATTGCCAAGCAATATCTTATCACTGGACTTATTATGGGATTCATTGGTATTGCCATGTCCCTTTTGTTCAGAATGCAGTTGGCTTGGCCTGGAGAATCCTTTCCCGTTTTCGAAGCCCTATTAGGGAAATGGGCACCAGAAGGGGTGATGGATGCTGACATCTATTTGGCCTTGGTTACGATTCACGGTACGATTATGGTATTTTTCGTACTGACGGCAGGTTTGAGTGGTACCTTCAGTAACCTTTTGATTCCATTGCAGATTGGTGCACGTGATATGGCTTCAGGTTTCTTGAATATGTTGTCCTATTGGATGTTCTTTGTGTCCTCGGTCATCATGGTGATTTCACTGTTTGTTGAGGCCGGACCTGCCGCAGCGGGTTGGACTATTTATCCGCCATTGAGTGCCTTGCCAATGGCGCAACCAGGTTCTGGAGCGGGCATGACCCTGTGGTTGGTATCTATGGCAATTTTCATTGCGTCTTCGCTCTTGGGTTCATTGAACTATATCGTTACGGTTATCAATTTGAGAACCAAAGGGATGTCAATGACACGTTTGCCATTGACGATTTGGGCATTCTTTGTAACGGCTATTATCGGTGTGATTTCTTTCCCTGTATTGCTTTCCGCAGCACTATTGTTGATTATGGATAGAAGTTTTGGTACTTCCTTTTTCTTGTCTGATATTTTCATTCAAGGAGAAGTGCTGCATTACCAAGGAGGTTCACCCGTGTTGTATGAGCACTTATTTTGGTTCTTGGGTCACCCTGAAGTATATATTGTATTGTTGCCAGCCTTGGGTATTACCTCTGAAGTAATGTCAACCAATGCAAGAAAACCCATTTTCGGGTATCGTGCCATGGTAGCTTCCATTTTGGCGATTGCTTTCTTGTCCACCATCGTATGGGGACACCATATGTTCATTTCCGGGATGAATCCGTTCTTGGGGTCTGTATTTACCTTTACTACCCTTTTGATTGCC
>JBCBCH010000214.1:0-5150 GCA_038530835.1 Bacteroidota bacterium
AATAGAAGTCTGGGGTACAAGCGGCATCATAAGCTTTAGCAACTTCTTGGGTTTCATCGTATAAATATGGAAAAGGATACCCTTCTTCTTCAGCTTTGGTCTTCATTAATTCCGGACCGTCTTGTGGATAATTCTCCACATCGTTGCTTGAAATTGCCACAAAGCCAATCCCTTGTTCCAAATAGTCTTGAGCAACTTTGGTAATCTCCGGGTTTACATGAATGACGAAAGGGCAGTGATTGCAGATAAACATAACCACAGTACCTTTTTCTCCGGTCACACCGTTCAGTTCCAAGATTTCGTCGGAAACGGTGTCCTGAAGTTTAAAATTGGGGGCCTTGGTACCCAAAGCCAACATATTACTTGGAGTTCTTGCCATGGTTTGCGTTTTACATTAAAGGGCCGAAGAAAACGGCGTTCATCATGAGCTTGTTGGTCCCGTACCAAAAGGCCCTAAAATTGGTATTGTCAGTGAATAGCAGCACACGACCTTTTCCCATACGCTTGGCCTTAAAAGGTACGCTGGACTTGATGAGCTCTGCATTTTCTTCTGAAATATAACCGCTCAACAACGGGTTTTTGGTGTATTGTATTGGGTTGTCATAGCTCTGTTTGGCGGGCTCCAAATAGATATTGGTATTCCGAAAAAGGGAGATGGTATTCCCACTATACCCAAAGTTTATGGGGTGTGAACGGTCGATTTTTGCCTCAAAAATAGCGCCGCCAGTCACTTGGGCGCCTCTAAAGGCTCTCTTTTTTTCAAAAGAAACATTTTTCGCGACAAGAGTGTCCTTGCGCATCTTTAATTTCATGATTTCGTTTTTGTTCATCCAATTGGCCACATTTCGATAGCCAATCAGTGTACCACCATTTTTAACCCATTCTTTGACTTTTTTGGTTCCTGTTTCGTCAAGAATATCTCCACCCCATCCGCTGGGAATTATTAAATCCGTGTAGCGTTCCAAATCCACATTGTTGAACGAGCGCTTGTCCAATTTTGTGATTTTCATGTCGTAACGAACATCAAACAAATGCCAAATTTCACCGGCGTCATATGAGCGAATCCCATCGCCTACCAAAACAGCAACCTTTTGCTTTTTGATGGGTTCAAAATCATTGCTCCCCAAATCGATACCTACGGTTTGTCCCGTCCCAACACTTGAAATTTCGATTCCCGTTTCGCTAGCAACGGTTTTTAGAAAATCAAAAAGTTCATTCGCATCCAACTTTTGGTCTTGGACGGGTACCATAATGGTTCCATAATCGTATTTGTTCGATTCCAAGGTGAATGGCGTTCGGGCCACTTTAGCACGTAAACCCTTTTCAAGAATGTGGTTCAACGCTTTGGGGGTATTATAGTCATGCCACTCGAACAGATAGGCATAATTGCTTTTTTGCGGCATGCGCGCCTCCTTTTTCGGTATTTGCGTGATGGCATCCCCAGCGTTCGCCAAGGAAGTTATGGACCCGTAATCCAGGTTGAAGGCCAGCGGAAAGGTCCAAGCGGAGACGTCGTAGAAAATACTGTCCTTAAAAGTGGTTCGCTTTTCGAACATGGCATTAATGAGCCGCGGATTCTTCTGGTCCATCGGCACGATGAAGGCATGGTCTTTTTTGAAGGTTTTGCCCCCGACCGTCATATCCTGCTTTAAGCTGTGGAATCGAATTTTGTGACGGTACAGAATTTCGGCGAGGCTATTGGTTCGGGAAACATCTTTTGGGTCGCCAAAAACAATTCCTTTGGTCTTCATACGACTTCCTTCTTGACGAAGGTCTGCATAATAGCTCTTTTGGAATTCCAATATCTTTTCGCGCAAGGCATTGGCTGCGGTCAAGGTCGATAAACAAGTAGTAAACTGGTTTCGAATGGTAAAGGGAAAGGTCAAAATACCATTTTCGCTTTCTTGAATATGCCCTCGGGAACTTCCTTGTTCGAAAAGGATACCAATACTTCCATTCACATCTGGAAAGGTGGAGCCTTTACCGTAATAATAATCATCAAAACCTTCCTCAGAATAGTATAGTGAACCAATTTTATTCAAAGCGGCGGCGTGAAAGTTTCCGATTTCCTTGGTCAGTTCCTGATTTCGTTTTGGTGTTAAAGGGTTTACGCGGTCCGGTTCTCCAGGTTGGAAGAAAAAGGTAGAGTTGGTCCCCATCTCGTGGTGGTCCGTCAAAATATTGGGTAGCCATTTGTGAAAACTCTCCACGCGTGCTTTGCTCTCTGGGAGTTGCACGGGAAGCCAATCTCGGTTCATATCAAACCAGTAGTGGTTGGTACGACCCCCAGGCCAAACTTCGCGATATTCACGATCATTGCTGTCTGGATTTAGATTCTGACTTTTGTTGATGTTCGCCCAATATGCAAAACGTTGCAAACCGTCTGGGTTCATACAAGCATCCAAAAGGATGACCGAATTCTTTAAGGCTGATTCGATTTCGTTGCCTTCGGCGGCAGCAAGATAATAGGCATAAACCACAGCAGCATTGGTCGCACTCGCTTCGTTACCATGGATGGAAAATCCTTGATAAACAACTATTGGCAAGCTGGAAACGTCTGAAACTTCGCCATCGGTGAGTGCGATATGCTCCTTGCGAATGGCTTCAATGTTTTTATGGTTTTCTGGACTAGTGATGGTGAGCAAGGGAAGTGGGCGACCTTCGAAGGTTTTACCGCGTTCTTCCAAGGTTATTCTATCACTGGATTCCGCCAAGGCCTTTAAATAATAAAGTAGCTTGTCATGCGTGATATGCCATTCCCCTATTTCATGTCCAATAATGTCAGCGGGTTTTGGTACGTCAGCATCATAGGAAATGTTTTTAGGAAGATAATAGTCCAAAGACACGCTTTGGGCAGATAAAAAAATGGGGAAAAATAAAAAAAGAACGTATTGAAATCGCATTTTCTGTTAGTTGGATTAGAGTAGGCCCTAAAATAAAAAACGACCTGTCAAAGGCAGGTCGTTTTAAGTTTTTTTTAAGGTTGTTTTAAATGTCGTCGAAACTTACATCAGTGAAGCTAGAAGAATTGTTGTCGTCTTTGGACATGGGTGCCTCTTCTTCCTTTTTGAAATCTTTTTGATGTCTTTCCGAAATAACCTCGAGGCCTTTTTCTTCTATAATATAGTCCATCATCTCTTCCATAATTTCTTTAAAGGCCATGAAATCCTCTTTGTAGAGATAGATTTTATGCTTTTTGTAATGAAAGGATCCATCGTCGTGGGTGAATTTTTTGCTTTCGGTGATGGTAAGATAGTAGTCTCCTGCTTTGGTACTCCGGACGTCAAAAAAATAAGTTCGTCTTCCAGCTCTTAGGACTTTGGAGTAAATTTCTTCCTGGTCCATTATTTCTTTATCACTCATAGAGATTAGGTGTGTGTTTAGTGATTTGCTGTATAATTCTACCAAAAATGTAAAAAAAATGCTAAAACCACAATTTTTTAGTCCACTTTCTCCGAGAGCTGACTTTGATAAAGTTCTTGGTAATATCCCTTTACACTATTGAGTTCTTCGTGTGTTCCCTCTTGTATGATTTCCCCATTTTCAAGAATGATAATGTAATCCGCATTCTTAGCTGAGGAAACCCGATGGCTTACAATCAAAGTGGTTTTGTTGGACGAAATTTCTTTGAGGTTCTTTAAGATTTCTTCCTCAGTTTCGGTATCCACAGCGGAGAGACAGTCGTCAAATAGGTAGATGGTTGGGTCCTTCAGCAAGGCACGTGCAATGGACACTCTTTGTTTTTGTCCACCACTTAAAGTGATGCCGCGCTCGCCCAGGATGGTGTCATATTTTTTGGTGAACCCTTCAATATTTTGATGAACCACGGCCTTTTTGGCAGCAGCCACAACTTCGGAATCATTGGCAGCTTCATTCCCCATGCGAATGTTGTTGGCAATGGTATCGGAGAACAGAAAAGCATCTTGGGGGACGGTGCCTATTGCTTTTCGCAAATGATGCAGATTGAATTCCTGAATCGGGATGTCATCAATAAGAATGCTTCCCGAATCCACATCGTACAATCGGGTAACCAAATCGAGTATGGTAGATTTTCCTGCACCGGTTTTGCCTAAAAAGGCGACAGTTTGCCCTGACTTAATGGTAAACGATACATTTTTTAAAGCGGTGATATTGGTATCATCATACGTAAACGTGACATTCTTAAAAGCGATATTCCCCTTGATTTCAGCCGTTTCAATAGCCGTGTTTTGAATTTTGGGTTCCACCTTTAAAAATTCATTGATTCGTTTTTGCGAGGCTTCTGCCCGCTGCACAATTGAAGTAAGCCAGCCCACGACTGCGACGGGCCATGTCAACATGTTCACATACAGAATAAACTCTGCAATGATTCCAAAAGAGGCAATTTCCCCCGCCAAGTATTGTTTTCCCCCGATGTAAATCACAATGATGTTACTGATACCAATCAACAAGATCATCAACGGAAAAAACCATGCGTTTACCTTGGCCAAATCCATACTGATGTTCTTGCCCTGCAAAGCCAAATCCCCCATTTCATGGTTCACATTGGGTTCAATACCATAGGCTTTTATGACCGAAACCCCCGAAAAGGATTCTTGCGTAAAAGTGGAAAGCGTTGATAAAAACTCTTGGACCCGTGTACTTCGAATATGGATGATTTTGCTGATTTGATATATCAAAACCGATAAAAAGGGTAGAGGAATCAAGGTGTAAGCCGCCAAGGTTGGCGCTTTGATAAACATAATTGAGATGACACAAACAAAGGTGGTAATCGTATTCATGCCATACATGATTACGGGTCCAGCATACATCCGCACCTGGTTAATGTCCTCACTAATGCGATTCATCAAATCCCCGATGCGATTCTTTTTGTAAAAATCAAGATTGAGAATTTGGTAATGGTCGAACACCTCGTTCTTCAGGTCGAATTCAATATATCGGGATACATTGATGATAGTTTGCCGCATCAAAAAGGTAAACAAGGCTGATAACAAGGCCGCCCCGATAACGATAAGGATGTATTCAAATAGGTCACTTTTCGCTTCTGTCAAGGTCAATTCGGCGCCAACGAACTTTTCAATGGTTTGAATCGAATTGTTCACATAATGTGGTAAGAAAAGCGAAAAAAGCCTAGCAATTATGGTAATAACAATACCGAGCAGAATTTTAAG
>JBCBCH010000215.1:0-5101 GCA_038530835.1 Bacteroidota bacterium
CACTATCGGGAAGCTGTTGCATACCCAATTCATCATCAATTGCAGTGTATTCCGAAGTATTGTCCTTGCAACCCACGACCACCAATGCCAAAAGGACTGGCAACCAGAGGGTTTGCATTAATTTCATTCCTATTTTGAAGGGAAAAAGCATAGCAAGACTTCCAGTTTTCCCTAAATTAAAAAAAGCAGAAACGTGATTCGTATAAAAATCGACTAACAACTAGGCTCGAAAGACCAATGCTGGTGTTTTTAGTCAATTCGAATCCTTATGGCATGAAAATCAGGTTATCGCGTCATTGATGATGCGACTTTTTACATGATTGATATAGCTTCGGCCAATTGTGTAGCGAATCCCATCAATTTCCAAACAATTTCCTTCAACGGCCTGTACTTTGTCAATTGCAATGGTATAGGACCGATGGATGCGAATAAACTTATCCGGCGGCAATTCCTCGGTAAAGCTCCCCAGTGTTTTATGGATGATGTATTTGCCGGAGATGGTTTTGATGCGAATGTAGTCTTTGAGACTTTCGATAACCACTATCTCATCGATGTAGATTTTTTGTAACTTTTTCTTATCGACCTTAACAAAAATACTGGGTTTATCACCTAAAGCTTGGCTTTGGTTCGCTACCGGTTGTTTGAGTGCGATGATGCGGTTGACCGCTTTCAAAAAACGGGGAAAGGGTATGGGTTTAACGAGATAATCCATAACCTCTAGCTCAAAACTTTTCAAGGCATATTCCTCATGGGCGGTGGTAATGATTATCATTGGTGCAACGGACATGGATTCCAAAAAGCCAAGTCCGTCCAAAATAGGCATATTGATATCCAAAAAAATGATATCCACTTCATGGTCTTGCAAAAATTCTGCGGCTGCTATAGCGTTCGAAAAGGTTTGCAGCAATTCCAGCTGGCTTACTTGTGATACGTAGTTTTTTATCACGTTCACGGCCAAGGGCTCATCATCTACAATAATTACGCGAAGAGGGGTCATACTTTCAGTTCTAGGTCTACATGAAACATTTGTTCTTTCTCATATATGGAAAGCTTGTAATCTTCCGGTCGGTAGCCAAGTTCCAAACGTTTTTTTACGTTTGAAAGGCCAATGCCACCACCGCGAGTCGCTACTTTGTTGTTTTCCATATTGGCAGGAATCGTGTTGCATATTTTAAAATACAAAAAATCTTGCTCAACATTGATGTCCAAGTTGATGTGCATGTCGCCAATGTTCTTGCTCGCACCATGTTTGAAACAATTTTCAATAAGGGGTACCAATAACATGGGCGCAATACTTTTGTTTTCCAAATCACCAGTAACCCCAACGTTGATTTCCAGGGAATCGTTGAATCGAATACGTTCCAAATCTATATAATTTTGGATACAATCGATTTCACTCTTTAAGTCTTGCTTACGTTTACGGGTAGCGTAGAGCAAATACCGCATGAGTTCAGATAGTTTCAAAATAACCTCTGGGGCCTTGTTGGACTTTTCAAGCGTTAACGAATAAATGTTGTTGAGCGTATTGAAGAAAAAGTGTGGTGACACTTGCGACCGTAAAAACTTGAGCTCGGTAGTCAACTGTCTTTTCTCAAGGTCGTGAAGCTTGCTGTTTTCCCTTAGCCAATCGTTGGTCACTTTGATACAGGTTACAAATGCAGTGACGTACAATTCCCCCAGCATCATTTGTAGTGCATAGTTTAAGGTTATACTATCGGTATACCCGGGGCCTTCGGGCATCACATTGGTGCTGACCAGATAATAGGTAAGATTGTACTTGGCGAATAGCGTAACGAAAAGAGCAAGAATGACCAAAAGCGCATAGGTTACATATTTTCTGGTATACACGAATTTGGGCATTAGCACATAAATGTTCAAGTAAGCCAGTGCCATATGAATGGGAAACCCTATCAGATTTGTTTTGAGTGAGTATACAAAATCATCATGTACACTTCCCCAACGTAAGGTGTTGAAAACAAAATAAATACTCCAAAAAATCACATGGTGTTTGTAAGTGATTCTGTACTTATCCGTGTTTTTTGTTTCTATAAGTTCGTTTAATCTATCGTTGATATACATGGGTTTTACCTAGATTTTCTTTGGTCCATTTTTGTGTTGTTTAGCTTTCGGGCTTGGTTGTTGGTCTAATTTTATTCTGATCCCGACTAAAATTATAAATATTTATAACAAGGCGTTTCACCTCTAAAACGCTTTTTCATGAGCAGTTTTTGAACCTTTTTAAGTCAAAAATGATGTCAGGAAGTTAAACGAAACAACCATTACAAGCCAAACCAAATAATGACGAAAACCCTTTTTTCCATATGCTTCGCACTTTTAGTAGTGAGTACATCTTGTGAAGAAAAAGAACAAACCAAAGTTCCAAAACGGCTTACGGAATATGTAGACCCATTTATTGGAACAGGGGGGCATGGGCATACTTTTCCTGGGGCTACCGTCCCTTTCGGTATGGTACAACCAAGCCCCGATAATGGCACCGCGGGCTGGGATTGGTGCTCGGGCTATCACATTAGCGATTCGATTATCTCGGGTTTTGGGCAGCTCCATTTGAGCGGAACAGGTATAGGCGATTTGGCAGATATCTTGTTGATGCCAGTAAACAACCAAATGAATTTGCAATACTTTGGTAAAACAAGGGATAGTTTACCCTATACGTCTTCATTTTCACACGACAACGAACAGGCGATGCCAGGGTATTACAGCGTTGACTTGGAAGATCATGATGTTTCTGTCGAGCTTTCCTCGAATTCCCACGTAGCATTTCATAAGTACACCTATAATAAGAAACAACAACCCTCATTTATTTTGGATTTGGGGTATGCCGTGAATTGGGATGCCCCAGTGGAAAGTGGACTTGCTCTCGAGGATTCGAATATGCTTGTGGGTTATCGGCATAGTACTGGGTGGGCCAGAAATCAAAAAGTGTTTTTTGCCATATCCACTTCGGCACCCATGGAAAATACGGTCTTGGTTAAAGATGGAAAATCGGAGGACTCGGTCAAATCCGTGGATGGGATAAGGACTGGAGGGCAATTCTTTTTTCCTTCAAATACTGATAGTGTTGAGGTTAAAGTGGCGGTATCTTCGGTTAGTATTGCCAATGCCAAAGAAAATCTTACTACTTACGGAAACGAAAAGGGTTTTGATAGCGCAAAAAAAGAAGCAGAAGAGGATTGGAATACCATCTTGTCCAAAATTCAAGTGGAAACCCCTTTGGATTCCCTAAAAACTATTTTTTACACAGCACTTTACCATACCCAGTTAGCTCCTGTGCTTTTTAGCGATGTCAACGGACAATTTAGGCTTCAGAATGATAGCATTGTTACCAACGCAGATTGGAATACGTATTCGACGCTTTCCCTTTGGGATACTTTCCGTGCGGAAAATCCATTGCTCAACATCCTGCAACCGGAGCGGGTGAACGATATGATTGCGTCCATGTTGGCCTATTATGACGAACAAGGAAGATTGCCCGTGTGGACGTTGTACGGTAACGAGACCAATACCATGACGGGGAACCATGGGGTATCCGTCATCGCTGAAGCATATATAAAAGGGATTCGCGGTTATGATGTAGAAAAGGCATACGAAGCGGTAAAAGCCACCATGATGGGAGACTTGAGAGGTTTGGAGCCCTATAAGGAATACGGATTTATTCCCTACACCAAGTTGGACGAATCCGTGACCATCACACTGGAATTTGCCTATAATGACTGGTGTGTGGCGCAAATGGCCAAATCCATGGGCAAGGATGAAGATTACGCTCATTTTATGAAACGGTCGGAAGCCTACCAACATCTTTTTGATGCCGAAACAGGATTTATGCGGGGCAAATCTGAAGATGGAAAAAGCTGGAATGAACCTTTTGACCCCAAATATTCCAGTCATCGCGAACATACCGATTATACAGAAGGCAATGCTTGGCAGCATAGTTGGTTTGTGCTGCATGATGTGCCAAATTTTGTGGAGTTGCATGGCGGGGACGAAGCATTTACCCAAAAGTTGGAAAAGCTTTTTACCGAGACTTCTGAGATTAAGGGAGACAACGTTTCTGTTGATATATCCGGTCTGATTGGCCAATATGCCCATGGAAACGAACCCAGTCACCATATTGCTTATATGTTCAATAAGGCCAAGAAACCTTGGAAAACACAACATTGGGTTCGTGAAATTCTGGATACTCAGTACAGCACACAGCCCGATGGTTTAAGCGGTAACGAGGACTGCGGCCAAATGTCGGCTTGGTATGTATTCAGTTCGTTGGGCTTTTATCCTATGAATCCCGCCTCCAAACAATATGAGTTGGGGAGCCCCATTTTTGAAAAAGCTAGTATCGCTGTTTCAGAAACAGAGCACTTCACGATTCAAGCACCGAATACTTCATCAATCAATAAATACATTCAGTCCGTACGGTTAAATGGAACACCGTTGCAGCGCACCTTTATCACGCACGAAGAACTAATGGCAGGGGGAATGCTGGAATTTGAAATGGGTCCAGAACCGAATAAAAATTGGGGCCTTTAACTAGGGCCGGCAAGCATTTATGGATGTAATAGACATTTCGATAATAGCGGTCTATATCTTACTGACCCTGTTCATTGGTATTTGGGTGTCCAAAAAGGCATCAAAAGACCTTGATTCCTATTTTTTGGGTGGGAAGAACATCAAGTGGTATTTTTTGGGTTTGAGCAATGGTTCTGGGCAATACGATGTGTCCGGTACGGCTTGGATGGTAGGCATGTTGTTCCTATACGGGACCAAAAGCTTTTTGCACATGTGGACATGGCCGGTGTTCAACCAGGTTTTTGTGATGATGTTTTTGGCCGTGTGGATTCGGCGTTCCAATATCATGACCGGTTCGGAGTGGATATTGACGCGTTTTGGCGATGATAAGGCAGGCCGCGCATCCCATAGTATCATTGCCATCTTCGCTGTGGCTTCAGCGCTTGCCTTTATCTCATATTTTTTTGAAGGGGCCGGTAAATTTATGGCTATCATTCTACCATGGGACATTCCATTGGAAATTGGAACATCGCTGATTTTTACTTCGGAACAATCCTATGCACTAATCATTATTTTCCTT
>JBCBCH010000216.1:0-5093 GCA_038530835.1 Bacteroidota bacterium
GCACCTTCGAAAACACGAACACCATCGGTATTTCTAATGCTAATGAGTATGGTATTTTTGTTACTGATTTATTGTCTCTAGAACCAGAGGAGCAAAACTTCTTTACCAATACTTTGAACATTACCATAACCAACTCCGACATCCGAACGGGAGATGACGCCATTTGTCTCAAAGTGACTTCGAAAGAGAAGTTATGGACGGACCCAAATGGTAATCCGAGACCTAGAGTTGTTGAAAATGTGCATGTAAAAAACTGCTATTTGGAAAGTGATGATTCCGCGCTTAAGTTTGGTACCGGCAGCGGTAACTTAACCCAAAACATTCTTTTTGAAGACATTATCATACGAAATACGCGCTATGCCGTTGGTTTTTTCATGATGGATGGAGGCGCCTACCGAAACGTTCTGTTTAAGAACCTTGATGTTGAAACCGGCTCACGGCATGCCCAAGAATATGCTGTTTTTATGGACATCCACCAACGTAAAATCGATTCAAAAGTAGGTCGAATTGAAGGCATAAAATTTGAATCCTGCACTTTTAAAACCAAAGGCATCTTTTATCTCTCGGGACATCCGCAGCAAACCATTAACGACATTCTATTTGAAAAAGTAAGTATCGTTTTCGAGGATAACTTGGACAACTCTAAATGGAAAAAACCAAAGGGAAATAAAAAGATTAAACGATGGGAATCCACCTCGGATTTTGCCCAGCAAAACGCTAAAATCATTTTGGGTAACGGTGAGAAGATTCGTTTTAAGGACGTCTCCATCCAGAAAGCTTCACCAAACTATCCTATCTTCTGGGAACATAATGCTGTCGTTGACACTACAAATGTTCAAATTCAATGAAGAGACAACTGATTTATGTAATGATAATTCTGGGAATGCCTTTACACGCTTGTGGGCAAAAATCCAGATTGGATTTAGATGCGTCTTACCAATCCAAGATTGAAAGTTCATTACGCCACGGTATTCAACATGCAGGCAAGAGTTGTCTTGATGAAGACGGAAAATCGCGTGGCGATTATGAAATGATTTCCGGTAAATGGAACGAATATGAACCCGCTTGGCATACCGGGCAACTCATACAAGGTTTATTAGAAGCACATGAAGTCACCAAAAGTGAGGAAGCACTCAAATATGCCAAAAAAGCAGGGAACTGGTGGGTAAGTCTTCAGTTTCCCGAGGGACATCCTTTGGCGGGCTACATGAACGCGATTCATGGGGCGAGCGTTGGAAACCTCATCAATACCACCACCATTACAGACGGCACCCCCGGGCTTTTCGACCTAAGCGAAGTAACAGGAGACAAACGGTATGCAGAAGTGGCTAGCGCCGCTGGAAAGTGGATTTTGGAAAAACTTTATCTGCCGGAACACCAATTGAGTTACAACATCGTTGATCCCGAAACGGGAGAGATTTGGAAAGATAAAAGTCCTCACGCGCAGCATCAAGGTCATTCTATTACGATTAAGCAAGTAGCACGCCCGAATGCGGAAGGCTATCTCTGGAAAGATATGTACGAATTCACCGGAGAGCAACAATACAAAGACGCTTTTTTACAGCTCTGTGATGGACTCGTTGAAAAGCAAAGTGCCAATGGGTTTTGGATGGATTTTGAGCCAAACAACCCTAATACCGGTAAAATTCATGCGCGCTTCAACACCTGGAACGCAGAGGCTTTGATAGAAGCTTACACACTTTCGAAAAACGAAAAATACCTCGAAGCAGCCCTAAAAACCGGAAAAGGTCTGGCCAAAATCCAACAGGAAAATGGCGTAATCTTCTACATCAGCTATGCTGATGGCAGGGTTGATGAGCGTTCCCCTTGCGGCTCTGGCACTTCTTTTGCGGGGATACTTTGGCTGCGACTTTTTGAGCTCGGCCATCCGGATTTTAATTCAAATATCAAGAAGGCGTTGGACTTTACCTTGAAGAATCAATTCGCCCCAGACCATAGTGATACAAATTTGGCTGGAGGCTATTATGAAATACGACAAAAAGGAAAATCCAAAGGAAAAATGAAATTGATTTACCGCGACATCGCGACCGCCTTTGGGTTGCGTTTTTTAAGTGATGTGCATCAATTTGAATTTCAATAAAATGCACTCGCGAACGAAACATATTTTCTCTTTAACGTATCCCCAGGCTGCTGTGGTGGTATGGCTTTCCATATTTTTAGCTGCAAGCTGCACTACCAAAGCAAAAAAGAAGTTTACGCAAGAAGATGCTCAGAAGCAAATGGCTCAAGCCTGGGACAGCACCTATCCGCAAATTCTGGAGTCCATACGCCCACCAAAATTTTTGGATACCACCTTGACCATCTCCTACACCAATGATTTTAGAAATCGACTGAACCATCACATCGATAGCCTTTCTCATGCGGGAGGCGGTACGATTGCCATAGATTCCGGAAGTTACTTGTCGAAGGGTAGTATTTTTTTGAAGTCCAACATACGGCTTCACCTCAACGAAGGGGTGGAACTTCTTTTTTCAACCGAACCCGAAGATTATCTCCCGGTCGTAAAATCCCGTTGGGAGGGCACATTCCTCATGAACTATTCTCCACTCATCTATGCGTTAGACGCTGAAAACATTGCCATAACAGGAAAAGGTTCAATCAATGGTCAAGCCGAGCAATTTTGGTACGATTGGAAGAAAAAGCAGAAAGCTGACAAGAAACGGTTGCGTCAAATGGGTAACGACCAAACTCCCCTAGAAGAACGGATTTTTGGCGAAGGGCATTATTTGCGCCCTTCAGCTATCGAGTTCATCGGTTGCAAAAACATCCTTCTTGACGGGTTTTCCATTAAAGGTTCTCCATTTTGGACCATTAATCCAGTACTATCCGAAAACATTACCGTTCGCGGACTAAATATTCTATCAGGCACCACTAACGATGATGGTATTGACCCCGAAAGTTGCCAAAATGTGTTGATTGAAGATTGCACCATCCAAACCCATGATGACTGCATTGCCATAAAGGCGGGACGTGACCAAGATGGTTGGGACTATCCCCAATCGGAAAACATTATTATCCGTAACAACATGTTTAACACCGAAGTGGGTAGTGGTTTTTGTATTGGCTCGGAAATGTCAGCCGGTGTGCGCAACATCTTTGTTGAGAATTGTACGCTGAGGCAAAGTGGCAAACATGCTTTTCAATTCAAAAGCAACCCAGACAGAGGTGGCTTTATTCACGATGTTTTTATTCGGAATATTGACGTTGGTACGACTCAAATTGGATTCGAATTCACCACCGATTACAAAGGCTGGCGAGGCAATGAACATTTTACGGCCTACCGGGATTTCTATTTTCAAAACATCACGATTGACACCACGATGCAAAAGTCAATTGTACTGAAAGGAAGAGCTGAAAAACCAATTCAAGACATTTATTTTCAAGATTGTACAATTGACTTCGCCCCTGAAATGGAAGTCGTTAAAGAGGTTAAAAACGTCCTTTTCGTCAACACTAAAATCAACGAACAGCCCCTACCTACTAAATCATAGTTCATGAAGAAGTTCTCATACACCATAGTTCTTTGTCTGTTTTTTATCGCTACGTCGCAAGCACAGGAACCACTGTTGCAAAATGTATACAACCGACCTGCAACCCTATTGAACGGGAATTGGAAATACGTGGTTGACCCCTACGATACCGGGTATCGAAATCATAGAAATTGGAAGCCTTTTGATGAAGTAGAATCGACAAAGGCATCTGCAAAGCCCTACTACACCGACAAGGTTATCGAAAATCGCTGGGACCGTGTGGAATACAATTTCAACACTTCACCCGAAATCATGGTGCCGGGCGACTGGAATAGTCAATTCGAAAAATTGGAATACTACGAGGGGGCCATCTGGTACCGCACCACTTTCGATTATGATATGAAAACGGACCATGAACTGTTTTTGTACTTCGGTGCGGCCAACTATCAAACAGATGTGTATCTCAATGGAGAAAAGGTTGGTCAACATCTGGGCGGATTCGACCCCTTTAACTTCAACATCACCAAGCAACTACTTCCCAAAGGGAATTCTTTGGTGGTACGCGTGGATAACCGACGTGAACAGCATCGCGTTCCCAATTACACAACGGACTGGTGGAATTATGGGGGCATAACACGAGATGTAAAGCTCATCGAAGTGCCTAAAACCCACATTCAGGATTATAAAATACAACTGGACCCAAAGGACCCGAATACCATCAAGGGCTATGTTCAAGTGGCCCAAGGTTGGGGAAAAACCGTAACTCTTTCCATTCCCGAAATCAAACTGTCAAAGAAAATTGTCTTAGATGCCACGGGTAAAGCAGCCATTGAACTTCCAGCAAAAAAAATCAAGAAATGGTATCCCAAACGCCCCAAACTGTATGAGGTAAAATGGTCTTGCGATGAGGATATCCTTATGGACAAAATCGGTTTTCGAACCATTGAAACCAGAGGCGCAGACATTTTGCTAAACGGTCAATCCATTTTTTTAAGAGGCATTAGCTTGCATGAAGAAAATCCCTTGAGAGTTGGACGTGCTCGGTCGTTGGAAGATTCCAAGCTGTTATTGGGATGGGCGAAGGAACTCAACTGCAACTTTGTAAGATTGGCGCATTATCCCCACAACGCAAATATGCCCAGGTTAGCGGATGAATTGGGCTTTTTGTTATGGGAAGAAATCCCTGTTTATTGGGGTATTGATTATGAAAACCCTATTGCATTCAACCAGGCCAAATCGCAATTGGAAACCTTGATTCATCGGGATAAAAATCGAGCAAGTGTCATCATTTGGTCTGTTGCAAACGAAACGCCAGATGTACCTTCACGATTGAAGTTTCTGCGGGATTTAAAACAAATTACACTATCCATTGATGATACCCGCTTCGTGAGTGCTGCGCTGGAGCGAGATGAGAAAAGTACGGCCAACACGGTAAAAATTCCTGACCCTTTTGCCCAAGATGTCGACATCCTCAGTTGCAACGAATACATTGGCTGGTATTCCGGTCTACCCGAACGTTGCGGTGAAGTAACTTGGGCAAAAGGGTCAGGAATTTTTACCGTGTTGGCCGTACTTTTCTCATCTCGCTCCAGCGCAGCACTC
>JBCBCH010000217.1:0-5088 GCA_038530835.1 Bacteroidota bacterium
TCAATGCTTTTGTCCTATGCGGTAGTTTGGTCATCCTTCAGGTTATTCTTATTGACTTGGGCATTACCAAAAAACATCCCGCTTTACTACTGTTTTATCTTCCCTATCAATTTTTATGTCCCGTTTTGTTTGTGGGATTCACCTTTGCTTACGTTGATGAATTCCAAAAGTTTCGAAAAAGAGTCCGGTATTTGTTGATGCCCTTTCTCTTCTTTTTTGTGTTCTATTCTTTCTTGAAAGTTAATGTCTTTGCTGGGTATCGTTGGCTTTCCATCGCTGAAATGGCGTGGGTGAACCAAGAACTGGATGAAAACTTGGCCGTACTATTTGCCTTGGGGGTTGCGATATACAATCACCGTATTTTAAGACGATTTAAACGTAAAATTGGTAATCTTCCCTTTCACATTGTTGAGCAAAAAACGAAGTGGTTGGTCAACATATTTTCAGTCTTTGTGGTACTGAGCGTGGTTTGGGTTGGGGTAATTTTACTCTTACGTTGGAGTAGTTCTTTATCCGGTCACGGGCCGTATTACCCCTTATGGCTCTCCTATCTTGGAACGTATGCTATTTTAATGATATGGGGATTACGCCATTTAGCTAAGCTTGAATCAAATCCTGAAAAAGAAAACACCATCTCCTATTTGAACGTGGAAGCATTGATTAGTGGTTCCTTCCATTCGTTTCCAGCAACTTCGGAACAACAAAGAATTACCCAAATTCTGACCTACTTCGCTACTTCTTTGTTCGACAAAAACACGGAAAGCGAGGTACTTTGGGATATTGCCAAAAACTGTATTGCCAAACTCGACTTGGAAGATTGTATTCTCTACCGCTTGGATGACCAGAAAAACGCACTAGTCCAAAAAGCAGCCTATGGGCATAAAGATGGCGGAAACAAGAAAATATTGAGTCCTATTGAAATACCATGTGGGTTTGGAATCGTTGGGAGCACTTGCCGAAGCGGTGTTTATCAAAAAGTAGACGTGCTTCAGCAAGACCCACGCTATATTATTGATGACAAAGCCCGTGGTTCTGAGCTCGCTGTCCCTATTTTTTTGGATGGAGAAGTGTGGGGAGTTCTTGACTCTGAGCATAGTGAAGAATATTTTTTTATCGACCAACACGTGCAACTGTTTCAACTCATCGCCAAACTTACCGCCATCAAGTTGGGGCAACTTAAAAAGGTTTCACAAGGTCATCTTACCGAAGAAAACACTCACTATCAAAATTTTCTGGGCTGGTTAAACGAAGAGAGGTCCTTTACCAATCCTGATTTATCGCTGGAAACGGCAAGTGCTCACCTCAACATCAGTCCAGGATACCTTTCCCAACTCATAAATGCCATTTCAGGAACAAGTTTTCCGGAATTCATCAATGCCCTACGTGTCAATGAGGCCAAACAACTATTGATGGACCCAGAATACACCAACTACACGATTGTGGCCATTGGTTTGGAGGCCGGTTTCAACTCAAAATCAGCATTTTACAATGCCTTCAAGAAGCAAAGCGGACAAACCCCTTCCGAATATCGTTCGCGGTACAAAATGGTGTCCTGATTCTTAAGAAGTGGCAGATTTGGGATATTGACTCCCTCCACCACGGCTAGGTTTGCATCAAAACATTTAAACATTTTAGTTATGCAAACACAAAACAGAATTGTAACTCAGAGCGCTGCTTTCCTTTTCAGCCTTTTCTTGTTAGCCTCTTGTTCTGGAGAGGATGGGGAAATGGGTGTTCAAGGACCGCAAGGTGAGCAAGGGCCTCAAGGGGTTCAAGGAGAACAAGGACCGCAAGGTGACCAGGGAGAACAAGGTGAAACCGGTACGGCCAATGTGATCTATTCAGAATGGATTGATAGCGAATTTGACAACAATGTAATTGCAACCGGTGTTGGTTTTGATATCGACGTACCTGATTTGACACAAGAAATCGTGAATCAAGGAGTGGTCTTGGTATTTGGAAGAAACTTGCCAGGACTTAGTTCACCGGACATCATGCAACTCCCTTTTGTTACCGGGGGTAACTTCTATTCGTTTCGAATCGAGGACCCTGAAGTATTGCGCATTACCATTGCCTCTTTAGACGGAAGCTCTGTGGGTACTCCTTTTTTTGAGGATTATCGCTACATCATCATTCCAGGAGGGCAACCTGCAGATACGGGAGATACCATCACCATCAAAGGTGAGCAATTAGACTACAGTAAAATGTCTTACCAAGAAATCATTACGCATTTTGGTATTGCCGAATAAGACTTTCATTCTGTAGTGACCAGTTCCCCCATTTTTCCCAAATCCTTCCAAAAACTTTGTTTAATCCTCGAACTCGCGTTTAAATCCTTAAAATACCCCGGATGTATAGCCAAAAAAGGGCTTGATGCACATTTCGGTATCTGCAATTTTTTAGCTTTTACATTGCAAAGTTCCACATTTGGGCATCGTGCTTATACTCGTTCTAAATAAGGTGTGTTGAAAAGTTGAAAACTTGTTAAAAACTCAATCGTGACGTAAATTTGTCCTAAACACATCATGAATGAGTCTCCTGACTAAATCTTCAATTGCCCGAAAGGTAGTGATGGCCCTTTCAGGTCTTTTTTTGGTAACTTTCTTGATTCTGCACGTCTCCATCAATTTAGCGTCCGTACTATCTCCAGATTTTTTTAATGAAGCATCCCATTTTATGGGGTACAATCCTATTATTCAATTTATCATGCAGCCGATTCTTATTGCAGGTGTGATAATCCACTTTGTAATGGGGTTCATTTTGGAGATTAGAAATCGAAAAGCACGTGGGGTTTCCTACGCGAAATACAAAGGTAGCGCGAATGCTTCTTGGGCTTCTCGCAATATGATTATCAGTGGCCTTGTTGTATTGGCATTTCTTGGGTTGCATTTCTATGATTTCTGGGTACATGAGATGTCATACAAATACGTTCAGGCAAACCCTGAGGACCCAACACGCTATTTTGCAGAGACCGTCGAAAAATTTGCGCCTTTCTGGAGGACGGTAATTTATGTGATTTCCTTTGGACTTTTAAGCTTGCATCTTTGGCATGGGTTTGCGTCATCTTTCCAATCCATGGGCTTCAATAACAAGTATTCCATAGGGGTTCAGAAATTCGCAAAAACATTTGCTGTAGTGGTACCCTTGCTCTTCGCCTTTATAGCCATCTACCACCACCTTAATCCTGTAACACATTGATTGACATGAAAAAAATTGTTTCAGAAACAGCGGTAAAAAGTCCTGTAACGACGAATAAAAAAACATCTGGTTCCTTGGTTTCCAATGTGCCATCAGGACCTTTAAAAGATAAATGGACCAAGCACAAAAACGATATTGATTTGGTCAACCCGGCCAATAAACGAAACATCGATGTCATTGTGATAGGAACAGGTTTGGCTGGTGGGTCATCCGCCGCAACTTTGGCCGAACTTGGATATAACGTAAAGACCTTTTGTTACCAAGATTCCCCAAGAAGAGCCCACTCCATTGCCGCACAAGGGGGGGTAAATGCCGCCAAAAATTATCAGGGAGATGGGGATAGTGTTTACCGATTGTTTTATGATACGATAAAAGGAGGGGACTATCGTTCTCGAGAGGCAAACGTATACCGTCTTGCCGAAGTCTCCACCAATATTATTGACCAATGCGTTTCGCAAGGGGTTCCTTTTGCTCGGGAGTATGGAGGTTTACTCGATAACCGCTCTTTTGGTGGGGTTTTGGTTTCTCGTACCTTCTATGCCAAAGGACAAACCGGACAACAGCTGCTGTTAGGTGCCTACGCTGCGATGAACCGTCAAATTCAACGCGGTAAAATCAAATCTTATACACGCCATGAAATGCTGGATTTGGTCATCGTTGATGGCAAAGCCAGAGGAATTATCGCCAGGAACTTGGTTACGGGTGAAATCGAAAGACATTCGGCGCATGCCGTAGTATTGGGCACAGGTGGATATGGAAATTTATTTTTCCTCTCTACCTATTGTATGGGCGCCAACGTTACGGCGGCATGGAAAGCTCACAAAAGAGGGGCCCATTTTGCAAATCCTTGCTATACCCAAATACATCCTACCTGTATTCCCGTCTCAGGAGACCATCAGTCTAAATTGACCTTGATGTCGGAATCTTTACGAAACGATGGAAGAATTTGGGTGCCCGCCAAGAAAGAAGATGCGATTGCCATTCGTGAAGGTCGCTTAAAGCCGACAGAACTCAAAGAAGAGGATAGAGATTACTATTTGGAGAGAAGGTATCCCGCGTTCGGAAATCTGGTGCCTCGAGACGTAGCCTCCAGGGCTGCGAAAGAACGTTGTGATGCAGGCTTTGGTGTTAACAAAACAGGAGAAGCCGTTTATCTCGATTTTGCTTCGGCCATCATGCGATATGGAAGGGAAAAAGCCTTGACCTCTGGTATGAAAGATGTCGATGATAACACCATCCGACAACTAGGAGAAAAAGTGGTGGAAGCCAAGTATGGTAATTTGTTCCAGATGTACGAGAAGATTGTGGACCAAAATCCGTACAAAACCCCAATGATGATTTATCCTGCGGTGCATTACACCATGGG
Source organism: Bacteroidota bacterium (assembly GCA_038530835.1). Classification (GTDB taxonomy): domain Bacteria; phylum Bacteroidota; class Bacteroidia; order Flavobacteriales; family Flavobacteriaceae; genus Flagellimonas. The sequence continues at coordinate 4,565 of JBCBCH010000217.1, forward strand.
AGGCCTTTGGGTAGACTACAATCTTATGACCACAATACCTGGATGTTATGCAGCTGGCGAAGCCAACTTTAGCGATCACGGTGCCAACCGATTGGGTGCTTCAGCTTTGATGCAGGGCCTAGCAGACAGTTATTTTGTGTTGCCTTACACCATCGGTGACTATTTATCCGATGACATTAGAACTGGAGAGATTTCCACAGATTCTCCTGAATTCGAAGAAGCCGAAAAATTGGTTCGCGAACGCATTGAAAAGTTGATGTCTGGTCGGGGTATCCATTCCGTGGATTACTACCACAAGAAACTAGGCAAAATCATGTGGAATAAATGTGGTATGGCCCGGAATGAAGACGGATTACTGGAAGCCATGAAAGAAATTGCAGAACTGCGTGAAGATTTCTGGGAAAACGTAAAGATTCCAGGGACTGCTGATAGCAAAAATCAAGAACTGGAAAAAGCTGGACGTGTGGCCGACTTTTTGGAACTTGGAGAACTGTTTGCCATGGATGCCTTGCACCGCAATGAGT
>JBCBCH010000218.1:0-5069 GCA_038530835.1 Bacteroidota bacterium
ACTACAACTTTTTGCCCAACTTTTACCTTGCCGGAATTCCGCACAGGAAGGGTGACAAGTCCTATGATTTTGTCCGTATCCTCAGGAATAATGGTGAACAAGGTTTCGCCTTGCTCCACATTTTGGTAGAGATTCCAAATATCAAACACCGTAACCCTGCCTACAATTGGACTGATAATCAAAAACTGTTGTTCCCAACGGTCAATAGAACTTTTTAGATTTTGCACCGAATTCTCTACCTCTTGTACAAAGTTGATTTCAGTTTGGGTTCGTGAAATGTTGGTTTGTGTCAGTTGGTTATTGTAGTTGGCAATGGCAATTTGCGTGGTTGAAATGTTGGCTATAAATCCTTCGTACTGCTGTTGGTCCTGCAAAAATGCCCTGGTAGCATTTTCATATTCCGATTTTGAAATCACCCCTTTTTCATATAGCGTCTTGTTTCGCTCTTGGTTTATTTTGGAGAGGTCCAAATCCTTTTTATAGGTTTCTAGCTGTTGCTGTTGATTGCGTAGAAATGTTTTTTGCTCGGCAAGTTGTCTTCTGATGACGGTGGAGGCTTGTTCGTCCGGCGCCAGGGTTTTATTTAAGATATATCCTTGATAATTCAATAAAAAACTCCCATAATCCAATTGCATTTCGCCAAGATTTAGGGAAGAGGCATACGCGGTTTCTAATGCCTCAATCGAACCTATCTCCTCAATATTGAAATCCTGAAGCCTTTCTTTGAGGTAAAGCACGTCTTCAAAGTTTACGGTGCTCTCCAAAACAGCAATAACGTCTCCGGGTTGCAGTGCTTCTCCAGGGTATACAAAAATCTTGGTCAAACGTCCTGGGGATTTTGAGGTTAGGGTCACGGGTGGGTTTTCACTCGTCACCATAATGCTTGCTGGGATAACATCATTGTAACTAATCAAAGAAGCACCAATTAGAATGATGGAAACGATAACGAAGACCACGGTAATGCCCCAACGAATCATCCAATTGGGAACTTTACCTAAAATCTCTTTCACCTGGTCCGACCTCTCGTCCAGCAACTCTATTTCATATGATTCCTGTGCGTTTTCCATCTAGTTGCCTAACTCCAATTGATTTTTGACCAAGGCATAATAAGTGCCTCTTTTTTCGGTGAGCTCTTCATGGGTTCCTTTTTCTATCACCTTTCCAGAATCCAATACCACGATTTGATCAGCATTTTTAACCGTGCTCAATCGATGTGCCACCACCACAACCGTTTTCCCTTTATAAAACTCCTCAAGGTTTTCCATAATGGTTTTCTCATTATTGGCATCCAGGGCACTGGTTGCTTCATCAAAAAAGATATAGTTCGGATTTTTATACACCGACCTCGCAATAAGGATGCGTTGCTTTTGACCACCACTGATATTGGTTCCAGCGCTACCAATTTTGGTATTGAAACCAGTTGGTAATTGTTCAAGGTAATCCGTGATATTCGCTACTTCCGTAGCATGAATTAGACGCTTTTTGTCAATGGCCCGGTCGGAGTCAGATTCTGAAATGTTCCTAGCGATGGTATCGCCAAACAAAAAACCATCCTGCATTACCGAACCGCAATTCTTTCTCCAAAAACTAGCACTGATGTTGGAGAGTTTGGTGTTTCCAACACTAATGTTTCCGCTAGTAGGTTCATAAAACCGAAGCAACAATTTTATTAAGGTGGTTTTTCCACTACCGCTGGCACCTACGATAGCCGTGATTTTCCCTTCAGGAATATCCAATGAAATGTTATCCAAAACCTTGGGCGAACTGGAACCGCCATAACGGAAGGTCAAGTTCTCCAATTTTAAGGATTTCTTTTTAGGAAGCTCATGCAGTTTTTCGTCAGCATCTTCCTCATCTTTTTGGTTGTGAATTTCGGAAAGGCGTTCCAAACTGATTTTGGCATCTTGTCCCGTTTGAATAAACGAAATGAAGTTGCTTATCGGAAGGTTGAGTTGCCCGATAATATATTGCACGGAGAGCATCATCCCTAAAGTAAGCTGACCATCAATTACGGATTTGGCCGCTACAAAGGTGATGAGGATATTTTTTAACTCATTGAAGAAGGTGCCCCCAACATTCTGGGTTTGTGTCAATGCCAAGCTTTTGATGGAAATCTTGAAAAGTTTCACCTGAATGCCTTCCCATTCCCAACGTCTTCTTCTTTCCGAACCATTAAGTTTGATTTCCTGCATCCCAGAAATCAACTGGTAAATGCTACTTTGGTTGTCGGCAGCTTGGTCAAATCGTTTATAATCCAGTTCGGCTCGTTTCTTCAAGAAGAGGAGGGTCCAAACCACATAAATAATGGAACCAAACAGGAAAATGAGAAAAATGGTGAGGTCGTAATAGGCGAGAACAACACCAAATATAACTACGTTAAATGCTGAGAAAACGGTATTCAAGGTGGTGCTGGACAAAAAACCTTGAATCCTATCGTGGTCATAAATCCGTTGGATAATATCCCCGGTGTTTTTGGAATCGAAGAAAGCTATGGGCAGTCGCATGAGTTTCAGTAAAAAATCTGAAACCAAATTGATATTTATCCGGCTGGTGATATGCAATAGAATCCAACTTCGAATGACCTCTACACTCGTCTGTGAAGCAAACAAGGTGAGCTGGGCAATCAAAATCAAATACACAAAGTTGATGTTCTGGTAATTTATACCATAATCCACAATGGATTGGGTCAAAAAGGGAAAAATCAATTGCAGAATACTGCCAACAAAAAGCCCCAAGAATAATTGTGCCAAATATTTGGAGTAGGGCCTAAAGTATCTGAATAAAAAGGAAAACCCCTTGGGTTCTTGTGCCTCCTCTTCCGTTTCATAGAATCGTGGTGTGGTTTCAAGCAGCAGCAAATAGCCTTCCGAATCTCTGCCGGCGCCCTTGCCAATCCAACCTTCAAGAAAGTCCTCTACGGAATACTCCAGCAAATTGTGGGCAGGGTCTGCTACATAAACCTTCCCTTTACTGATTTTGTGCACCACAACAAAGTGCCTTTGTCTCCAGTGTGCAATGCAGGGTAGGGGTACTTCGGTGGTTAAGGTTTCAAAATCGACACTTACCGCAAGGGTTCGAAACCCGATAGTTTCCGCGGCGTCGGCAATACCACCTAACGAAACGCCTTCACGAGTAATGTTGGATTTTTCACGGAGGTAATCCGCGGGGTAGGACTTTCCGTAATATTTCGCAACCATTCGCAAGCACGTAGGGCCACAATCCATTTGGTCCAGTTGCTTAAAAAAAGGAAAGCGTCCAACGCGAAACATACTCTAAGATAGCGATAATTAGAAAGGAGAAGATTACACTAGCCGAAGAAATTTCAGAAGCTTGTCGGTTATCTGTAAAGGAGTTTACCTTACAACCTGTCCCGTGCCACTTAGATAAAAGCATATTTGCTTTGTAGGTATTCCAATTTTATAGACTATATTTGCACCCGCTTTCGAAGAAAAGCAGAAAAGTTCTTGGGTTTCAAGAGCAGAATTAATAATCAGGGTCGGGCACCCTACAAATTAATGTGATATGCCAGTAAAAATTAGACTTCAAAGACACGGTAAAAAAGGTAAACCTTTCTATTGGGTAGTTGCCGCCGATTCAAGATCAAAAAGAGACGGTAAATTTTTGGAAAAGTTGGGAACTTACAACCCTAACACAAATCCTGCTACCATTAATTTGGATGTAGATGGTTCTGTAAAGTGGTTGCAAAATGGTGCACAACCCACTGATACCGCTCGTGCTATTCTTTCTTACAAAGGAGTATTGATGAAAAAACACCTTTTAGGTGGTGTGAAAAAAGGTGCTTTAACTGAAGAGCAGGCGGAAGAAAAATTCCAAGCGTGGTTGGCAGGTAAGGAACAAGGTATTCAATCTAAGATTGATGGTTTGGACAAAGCGAAAGCTGATGCCAAAGCCAAAGCACTTGAAGCTGAAAAAGAAGTTAGCGACAAAAGAGCTGCTGCTCTAGCACCTGCGGTTGAAGAGGAAGTAGTTGAAGAAGCTGCAGAAGCCACAGAAGCTGTTGCCGAGACTGCCGAAGCTACTGAAGCACCAGCTGAAGAAGCTCCTGCTACTGAAGCAGCTGCCACCGAAGAAGAGTAAATCGACTTTAAGATGCGAAAGGAAGAGTGTTTTTATCTCGGAAAAATCGTATCGAAATATAGCTTCAAAGGAGAGGTGTTGGTAAAGCTCGACACTGATGACCCGGAGCAATACAAAAATCTGGAATCAGTTTTTGTTTCGTTAGGAAGCCTGTCTGGCCGCCAGGCAGGCAATCTGGTTCCTTTTTTTGTGGACCGATGTCGTCTGCACAAATCCAACTTGTTGCGTATTGATTTTGAAGACGTGAAAGATGAAGCTGCTGCAGACAACATTTTGGGCGCCGAATTGTATCTGCCGCTATCCTTGTTGCCCAAATTAGAAGGGGATAAATTCTACTACCACGAAGTCATTGGTTTTGAAGTCATGGATATAGCCTATGGCAGCCTTGGCATTGTGGAATCGGTAAATGATAGTGGTGCACAAGACCTGTTTGAAATCAAAAAAGGGGATATCGAACTCTTGATTCCCGTTTCAGATGATGTTATCCAAAAGGTAGACCGAAAGCAAAAACAAATCCATGTGAAAACTCCCGAGGGCTTGGTGGATTTGTATCTAAATCCATAAAAAAAAGCGCCCAAAAAGGCGCTTTTCACTAGAATCAAGGTTAGGTCAAATATATATTACCATTTTCCGCCTCCGAGAAAGAGGCCTAAGTAAATTATAAGGTCAAAGCTTTGATTTTTCATACTAGTAAAAGTCTTTCCGAATACAAACAGCATAGCTAAGATTGAGTTCTGGATTTTGATTTGTGTTTTTTCAGGATGATTACGATGCTTGTGAAAATGACTAACAAAGTCGCTTTGCCAACTAAATAACCGTAGCCATATTCGGAAAGTCTATTTAAACCAATAGTCAATACTCTTATAATATTTATCAGTAGGATAATAGAAACCCCTGTGGCTATATAAAGCAAGACCCCTTTCATAAGTGCAATTAAAAGGAGAATCCAATATGAATTGGACTCTCTCTTT
>JBCBCH010000219.1:0-5056 GCA_038530835.1 Bacteroidota bacterium
AAGGTAATCTTCAGCGTCCCCAATATCAAGGTCCATTCCAAAATCCTTTTGGTAGAAAAACAAACTGGAGAAACTAACAAATACTTCAACTTAGGGACGATATATTTTCGTTCCAGAACACCAAAAACCTGTGCTAAATCTCTGGTAATTCCCTTGTTTGCGGTAAAAAGGCCGTGGTCGCAATACAGCTTGGCGGTTTTTGCATTGAAGTTGCCCGTACCGATGTACGCGAATCTTTGAACCGTTTCTCCAGTTTGTTTTTCTACCAAAAGGATTTTGGAATGGACCTTGATATTGGGGACGCTGAAGATTACCTTGGCACCATGCTCTTGGAAAATTCGACCCCATTTAATGTTGTTTTCTTCATCAAACCGCGCTTGGGCTTCCACAAAAATTACCACTTCTTTTTTGTTTTTCAGCGCAATAAGGACCGCTTCGGATAGTTTTGAGTTTTTGGCTATGCGATACAATGAAATTTTGATGCTGGTAACCTCCCGGCTGGTGGCAGCTTGTTCCACAAAATGTTCGACGGCATCAAAAGATTGGTATGGAAAATGAACCAATTGGTCTTTTTTTGAAATCAGCTCGAAAAAATCTTTGGAGGAGGACAATTGCGGGTGGTTGAGTGGGTTTTTGGGTGGATAACTCAAACGATTAGTATCAAAAGGGTTGGGGAAACCAAAGAAATCTGAAACATTATGGTAGACACCACCTGAAACCATATCCACGGTATCCAGATTGAAGAACTTTTTCAAAAGTTCCAAGTGTAGTTCGGGTATTTCAGGGTCATAAAGTACCCGTGTGGGCTGTCCAGTATTGCGATGGGGCAAGGCATTGTGGATTATTTCCACCAACTCCGTATCGGTATAATCATCATCGAGATACAGCTCAGCGTCTCTTGAAATTTTTATGCTTCGGCAAGCAATTATCTTTTTGTTGGGGAATAAGGAGGCAACATTCCAGCGTAATGCATCATCGAGATAGGCATATTCATGCGTTGCATCCGAAACTTTCAAAAACCGCCCAAGTTCTTTTGTTGGCAAGGATATGATTTCGAAGCTTTCATCATCAAAACAGGCCACCATATAAATGCTACCATCCTTGAACTCAATAGGTGCTTCATTTGTAACTGTTTTAAACGCCTGATGGTTTTGTTCAAACCAAGATTTTAAAAAGGTTTTATGGCTGGAATTCAGTGAATCAGTGTTGTGCAAAACCAAACCTTCTTTTTCAAGCGCCGTAAGCGTAGATTGAATAATATCACCAAAACGCTTTTGCTGTTCCCCAACCTCTTTTAGAATGAACTTTAGGGTCTTGTTGGGTTTTGAAATAAGTGGTTTTCGGATTTTTTTATCAACACCCTTTAACTGACGGAGCTGCGAGATTCGCACTTTGAAATACTCATCGAGATTGGAGGAGAATATTGCCAGAAATTTGATTCTTTCTAAGAGCGGTGTAGTGGGTTCGTTGGCTTCAAGCAACACCCTTTCGTTGAAATAGAGCCAGTTGATGTCCCGGTTTTTGAGTTTTTTATCACCCATTTCAGTTTTTTTTAAAAATAGGTAAACTGGGCAGGTCCAGTATGAAGGAAAGGTTAAGCTCTATTGGGAAATTCTTTCCAGCGCTAGGGTAATAAGCTTTGAAATGGTTTCATTCGGATTTTTAGAGAACTCGCCAGTAATTCTGTTCGCCAAGATGGCATTTAGCGATATGGCCTCATGCCCTAAAAGCCTTGCCATTCCATAAATACCGGCCGTCTCCATTTCAAAATTGGTGATTTTCTTGCCCATATATTCAAATCCGGAAAGCTTGGCATTGTAATCTGCCATTCTGGGTGTCAGACGCAAGGTTCTCCCTTGCGGGCCATAAAACCCTGCATTGGTCAAGGTAACGCCAGATAGCAGCTCCTCCGGTTCAAAAATGGTTTTAAGGTTGGTTGAACTTTCAACGATATAAGGAGCAGGGGAAAAGCCCGGAGTTTTCATATACGCAGTTAATGCCTCTTCAAAAGGCAAATCTCGGACTGCATCGGATTCATAGAAATGCAATAACCCATCATATCCTATCGCCATATCACTGACCAAAAGGGAGTTTATTGGAATATCATCTTGAATGGCTCCAGATGTGCCTATTCGGATAATGGACAGCTTCTTTTCTACGCTGTTTAGGGTTCTTTCATTGAAATTGATGTTGGCCAAAGCATCCAACTCATTAAAAACGATATCAATGTTGTCGGTTCCAATCCCGGTAGAAATAACCGTAATTCGCTTATTATTGTACCAACCCGTATGTGTACAAAACTCTCGTTTGATTTTTTGGACTTCCAAACGGTCAAAGTGTTTGGAAATGGATGCAACGCGTTCAGGGTCGCCCACGGTAATCACGGTATCGGCCAAGTCTTCTGGTAAAAGGTTTAAATGGTAGATACTCCCATCCGGATTGAGAATGAGTTCGGATGGTTCAAAGGGCATACTACAATTTTAGAATGCGGTCGTTGGCGGAATTGTATAGGAAGTTATACTTTAAAGAGCCACCCAAATACTGTTGATTATCACGTATTTGAGAATAATAATTCAGCTTCCCATGAAGTACATCCTTTCCTTTCCTGGTCAACTTTACAGGGTTCAGAGAACTCAATAAAGGACGTAGGTTGGTTATCATTCTTTCGTACTGGGAGTCTCCAAAACCATAAAAACCTTGATTGGTCAATAATGAACCTAACAAGGCTTTTCGTGTCTCTGGCTTTTCTGATGCTATGGTTTCCAGAATTCTGTTCTCCAAATCGTTCAGACCATTTTTTATGGTTGGAAAACGCTTCAAATGCGCCTGAATCGCTTCGGATAGATAATCGAATTGGAACGAATTATGGGTAATCACATTTTCCAAACGCATGGGATTATCACTACAATACAATTGCCAGACATAATCCGCGAATTCAATATCGTCTTGTGTGAGGGTAATTCGGTTTTCGTAGAGTTCCAATAGCTTTTCGGTCGACAACTCGTTCAACGCGTACAAATTCCCACTAGTATCTTCTCTACCGCTACAAACCAATGAGATTTCCGCATGGCGGCGATGGGATTTCAACCAACTTAAAACGGCCAACATGTTAACTTGGCAAAAGAGGTCGTATTCAAACCAAAGTACAATATGGTCTTGTTGTTTGTGGTTACAAAGGGAGCGGTATTCCTTTAACGTTTTCTCCACAAACCAAGACTTGGATACGCGATAATGCTTGTTCAAAAACTCAAATCGTGTTTTCCAGAAGGATTCACTTCCCACGTTGCTTAAGGTCTTTCCTTCACAAAGCATCTCGCGCCAAGTGATAACATCGCCTTTTAAATCGAGGGTATTAAGCCGAGAGGTGAACATGTCCCCATTGGTGATATGCAACAATGATTTCATTTAGGGCCTAGTTTTCGTTGGTTAGGGATTAAAAGTAAGATTAAAACAAAAAACTGAAAAATTTTTTCCTAAAACATTGGATTTCAGACACAAAATTTAACAGCGTAAGAACTATCCTAACTTTCAAGGTAGAAAAACTACCCGCCAACACGCTTGACTTTGAACCCTTTTTCCTTTAAAAAGGTCATAATGCGGTCCCGGTAATTCCCTTGAATGAGAATTACGTCATTTTTGAAACTTCCTCCAACACTCAGCAGTTGTTTTAGGTCTTTGGTCAGTGCTTTAAAGTCTTTTTCAGCCCCATTGTAGCCTTCCAATAAAGTTACGGGCTTGCCTTTTCGTTTTTCATATTTACAAACGATTGGGTCCTCTTGCATCCAATAGCGCTCCTCTGAGCTTGACTTCTCATCATCTGAGGCTTGCGGCACATGGTCTGGAAAAAGTTGGCTTAGTTGGTCTTGTAAATCCATAAACCTACTTTTTCACCAAACCTAATTCAATGAGTCGCTCATGCAAATACGCACCCGCTGTGATATCTTCAAATCCTTTTGGGTTTTCTTTATCCACGCAATTGTCGAGACAGTTCAACGGCATCTCACTTATGGGGTGCATGAAAAACGGAATGGAATAGCGCGAAGTGCCCCAAAGTTCTTTGGGTGGATTTACCACTTGGTGAATGGTTGATTTTAGTTTGTTGTTGGACAATCTGGATAACATATCCCCAACATTAATCATTAATTCATCTGGTGCGGCGATAGCGTCAATCCATTCGCCTTCATGGTTTTTTACTTGTAACCCTTTCCCGTGGGCACCCATCAATAGGGTAATCAGATTGATATCCCCGTGTGCTGCGGCTCTTACAGCATTTTTGGGTTCTTCTGTAATAGGTGGATAATGAATAGGACGCAAGATGGAATTCCCATTGGTAATCCATATATCAAAATAGTCCTCCTTTAATTCCAAGTGCAGGGCTAATGCTCGCAAGACATACCGTGCTGTTTTTTCCAGCATCTGAAAAGTTTCCTTTCCAACAGTATCGAATTCCGGAAGTTCGGCAACGGAAACATTGTCCGGATATTCAGCTTTCAATGCGTCGTTGCTTTCGACATACTGCCCAAAATGCCAAAACTCTTTCAAATCCCCTTCCTTACGTCCTTTGGCGTGCTCTTTTCCAAAAGAGGTATACCCTCGCTGGCCACCAATGCCTTCAATTTCATATTTATCCTTGGTATCCTGTGGGAGTTGAAAAAAGGCTTTGATTTGTTCATAAAGATTTTCTACCAAGTCCGGTTCCAGAAAATGTCCGCGCAAAGCGACGAAACCAATATCCTCAAAAGCGGCTCCTATTTCTTTGATAAATTTCTGTTTGCGAGTGGAATCTTCTGAGGTAAAATCCCTTAAATCTACACTGGGTATGGCATTCATGGCAAGGATGTTTTAACTATTCAAAATTAAGGAATATTGACCAACCTTTTTCATACGGATGGAACTCCATTTTAGTACTTTCGTTATCACAATAGTTTTACTGCATGCGATACCATATTGGAAATCTAGACCGCGAACGGCTCAAACAGTTGTATTACGAAAGTACTAAAATGGAGTTCCATCCGTATGAAAAAGGTTGGTCAATATTCCTTAATTTTGAATAGTT
>JBCBCH010000220.1:0-5050 GCA_038530835.1 Bacteroidota bacterium
GTGCCAAATGCTCCGGCCGACCTCTACGCTGGTTTGGGCAAAAACGACCAAAAACTATACATCGTCCCCAGTTCAGGATTGGTAGTAGTTCGTATGGGAGAAGATTCGGGAGCGGACCTTTTGGGTCCCTCCAGCTTTGACAACGACCTTTGGGGCAGATTAAGCGCTTACATTAGCGAGCTCAATCCATAAATAGCTCCGGTGGTTTCCGAGCATTCAAAATAGTTTCGAGACCCAATCCCATTCCGTAAAGCTTTTCCTCTTGGAATTGTTTGGCAATGCAGGTCATGTTTACGGGTTCTCCAGTTGGTCTAAAACCCATGGGAAGGGTTAGCGCCGGATATTTAGCTACTGCAGCAAAGCCTGCATGATAGTTGTTGATGGAAAGTATCCCATCCAAATCATGTTCGCGCATAGCCTCATCAAAGAATTGCCTTCCCGTAGTCTGAAGTGATTTTTTCAAAATTTTCAATGACTCCAACGAGGTCGTATCCGATAAGATACCCTCAAACAAGCGTTGTCCGTAGGGCATACGAGTCAAAGAATCTTCTTTATTGAAACGCACAAAATCTTCAACGGTAGCCAAATCCAATTCCAGGGAGTCTTTGGACTGCGCCATAAAATATTTTGGTAAGTCATTCTTCATATCCACGTTCAATAGGGTGCGAAAACCCTCCAAACGAATATCAGGACTTTCGAAAACCACAATTTTAACTCCTGCAGAACGAAGTTTCTCAGTGGCTTCGCGATATAAAGAATCTTTTTCAAGCAAGTCTTTAAAAACCCCAAAACGGCGTGTGGTAACCTTGGGTACACTATCCAATTTGAACCATTGGTCATCCCAACTCGTTAGCACGGAATCATCATCATCTTTGTCGTACCCCATCATTGCGTGCAATACAATGGCATTGTCTTTTACAAATTTGGTCATCGGGCCGGGCGTATCCAAAGTACTGGAAATAGGAACGATTCCCGACCGGCTTAATAGCCCAATAGTAGGTTTTAGTCCCACCACGGAATTCTGACTTGAGGGGGATAGGATGGAACCTGAGGTTTCGGTGCCCACACAGGCAACCGCATAATTTGCAGCCGTGGCAGTTCCACTACCTGAACTGGAACCTCCGGTTTCAAATACTTTTCTACCATAAGGATTTAAGGTTTGTCCGCCCACAGCACTGTAGCCCACCGGACATTTTCCGCAGAAGTAATAGGCCCATTCACTTAGGTTCACTTTTCCAAGGATTAGTGCCCCTTTCGATTTGAGACGTTCCACAATAAAGGCGTCATCGGTTTGATGCCCCGCCAAGGCAATTGCTCCGGCAGTCGTGGGCATTTCCGTAGTTCCAATATTGTCTTTTAGCAGAATCGGCATCCCATAAATGGGGTGGGTTCTGTTTTTGTTTGAATCCAGGGTGCGAGCTTCTTGAATGACATTGGGATTAAGGGAAATAATGGTATGCAAGCAGGTTTCCGGATTCAACTCATATTTATAAATGCGATACAAATAAAAACGAACCAAGGTCTCATAAGTAAAATCCCCATTATCCACATGTTTTTGAAGCGTGGTGATATCTTTTTCCAAAATCATGGGTTTCAAGCGCTGGTAGGTCGCACTATCCATTTTGTAGACCTCGGCCAAAAGCGGTTGGAACACTTCGTTTCTATCAAGTGTTTTTGACTGAATGAGCTTAAAGCGCATACGTTCCTTTTCGTGGTCCGCATTGGAAACGACCTCAAGAGAGTCGTTATATTCTGGCCAAAGTGGTTTTGGTTCCTCTACCGCTGGGGTAACAACGGTTTTAGGCTCCTCTTTGCATCCAGAGAAAGCCAATAACAAAAAGCATAAAAGTGGAAGGGTGTATCGAATCATTCTAGCTCTTTTTCCCATAGTGCTATATTCTTTTGGTTGAGTCTTACGAATTCATCTTTCCCAAGGGCATCAGCTAATTCCAACGATTTTTTGGCAGAACCAATAGCATTTTCATACTGCTTCAACTGTGCTTCGACCAAGCTTTTCACCCTGTGGAAATAATACGTATCACCTTCTAAAGCAATGGCAGTTTCCAAAAGTTTGAGCGCTTTATTAGGTTCTTTTCCTTCTTCCTGAAAATATCGAGCTGCTTCATAGTAGGTTTGCGCCGTAGGATTCTCTTCAATTTGCTTGTCAATTTCTTGTAACATCAGCGTTTTGGTATCTACTTCAAAAGGAATTGATATCTGAAGATTACCCCAAATGGCTTTCATTACCGTACTATTATGTGTAATCACATCAAATGTGATGAGAAAATTTTCTTGAAAATCAGAAACGTATTTTGGATTCACCGTAATGCGAAAAGCATCTTCTTCCGGTTTATAGGCCTTTCTGCCGTCTCCCCAATGGGTAAGATTGGTGTGAAACGCAATTTCCCAAGTCTTTTCGTTTGGGAAAGCGTAAAGCGCATAGGTGCCCTTACGTAAAACGTTTCCCATTACCTGCATATCATTTGATATGGTAAGCTTTGTGCTAGCATTTGCTCCCAAACGCCAAATACGGCCATAAGGGACCAAACCCTGAATTCCCTTCTCGTCTGGACCAAACAGGTGTCGACCGCGAGCAGCAGGCCTTGAATAAACTACCGATATTGTTGATAACCCAACAGATTGCTCCAGTATAGTAAGCGGACTTGCTTTGGGATGGTTGATTTGGGCAACGGAATCAGCTATGGTTACTAGTACTATTATCCCGAACCATACCCCTTTTCCTCTCATTTTATAATTTAAAGAAAGAATCTACAAACTCTAGTTTGTTAAATACCTGAAGGTCGTCAATACCTTCCCCTACTCCAATATATTTTACAGGGATTTGAAATTGGTCTGAAATACCGATGACCACACCACCTTTTGCCGTTCCATCCAATTTGGTTACCGCCAAACTGGTGACTTCCGTGGCTTTAGTAAATTGCTTGGCTTGCTCAAAGGCATTTTGTCCGGTTGAACCATCCAAAACGAGAAGCACATCATGGGGCGCATCGGGCACTACTTTTTGCATTACGCGTTTTACCTTGGATAGCTCATTCATCAAATTGACCTTATTGTGCAAGCGACCTGCCGTATCAATCAGGACAACATCAGCCTCATCGGAAACTGCTGAGTTTAAAGTATCAAAGGCGACTGAAGCAGGGTCGCTCCCCATTTTTTGCTTGATGATGGGCACCCCAACCCGGTCTGCCCAAACTTGTAATTGGTCTATGGCCGCAGCACGAAAGGTATCCGCTGCCCCTAAAGTTACTTTCAAACCTTTCTTGGTGAACTGGCTCGCCAACTTGCCAATGGTTGTGGTTTTACCCACTCCATTGACGCCTACCACCATGATTACATGGGGTTTTTGATTTTCGGGTACCTCAAAGTCGGTATCATTGCCTTCGTTGGTCTCGGACAATAAGCCTGCGATTTCTTCTCTAAGAATTTGATTGAGTTCTTCTGTACCTAGGTATTTATCTTTTGCGACACGGCTTTCAATACGGTCAATGATTTTGAGGGTAGTGTTCACACCCACATCGGAAGAAACGAGTACTTCCTCAAGATTATCCAGTACTTCGTCATCCACTTTGGACTTTCCGGCAACCGCTTTACCCAGTTTTCCAAAAAAGCTATCCTTGGACTTTTCAAGTCCTTTGTCCAAGGTTTCTTTCTTCTGTTTGGAAAAAATATTTTTGAATACACTCATGTTCTCACGAAAGTCTTCAAAGATAGGAAAGTAAGAGGAGTTTTGTTAAACTGTGAAATGGGATTTATGGTTGGAGGGAAAGGTCTAAAAACAAAAAAACCGCTCTGGGAGCGGTTTTGTATACTGTGTGTTGCTTTCTATTTTTTGGAAAGCCATTCGTTGACCATTTCAGGGGCCATAACCGCCTCTGAGAAAATGTAAGCACCCGTTTTAGGTGACTTTACCATTTTGATGGCCTTAGTTAGTCTTTTAGATGACGATTGAAGTGTTGCTACCGTTTTCTTTGCCATGGTCGTATTACTTTATCTCCTTGTGAATGGTCATTTTCTTAAGAATGGGATTGTACTTCTTGATTTCCATTCTGTCGGGAGTGTTCTTTTTATTTTTTGTAGTGATATATCTGGAAGTTCCGGGCATACCAGAGTTTTTATGCTCCGTGCATTCCAAAATAACCTGAATTCTATTGCCTTTCTTTGCCATTATCGTATGCTTTTCGGACCTACTTTGCGGCCTTCATTTCTTTCAGTACTGCTGAAATTCCCTTTTTGTTGATAATCTTGAGACCTCTTGAAGAGACGTTCAAGGTTACCCATCTATCTTCTTCAGGGATATAGAATTTCTTTTTGGAAATATTCACGTCAAATCTTCTCTTCGTTTTATTGATAGAGAAAGAAACATTGTTTCCAAACATTACCTTTTTCCCCGTTACTTCACAAACTTTGGACATCTCCGTAGATTTTGAGTGATTTTATTGAGGCTGCAAATTTATGTCTTTTCTATGGGATGGACAAAATTCTTGATTAGAATTTTGAAATTTCCTTCCAAAGCATTTCGAAGGCCTTATTTACCGATTTCTGAACCACTCTTTCCCGGTGGTTTCCCATCATGAAACGTTCTGCAAAAGTACGCTCTGGTGTGCTGATGGCAATGAAAACCGTACCGACTTCTACATCCGAGTCGCCTTTTTCTGGGCCAGCATTCCCTGTGGTCGCTACTGCAAAGTCAGCTCCCAATACATTTTTGGCCTTTTCAGCCATAGCCTTTGCAACTGCTTCGCTAACCACCGAATGTTCTTCAATAAGGGCTTGGTCAATACCCAGAACCTTGATTTTGGTTTCCGTGGCATAGGTCACCACCCCACCTTGAAAGTATTTTGAAGCGCCAGGAATAGCTGTAAAACGCTGCGCAATTCTTCCCCCAGTAAAACTTTCAGCACAAGCCAACGTTTTGCCTTTCTCAGTGAATTTTTGAGCCAACTGCTCTTCAATGGTGCCATCCTTTTCTATTCCATATAATATGTCTTCGATTAAAGGAATGACTTTCTCAATTTGGTTGTCTACAGCC
>JBCBCH010000221.1:0-5049 GCA_038530835.1 Bacteroidota bacterium
TCCAAAGGAAGTGAGCGATTGAGTCTAGAGAGACTTTGCAACATCATGTTATAATGGTTGCCCGTCATGATGGTGTCCTTCTCCAAAATTTCAAGGTAAAGCTTAGAAGCATTGTCAAAAGACCCTGTTTTAAAGTAGGAATCAGCCAAATTGAGCTGCTGTTGGTTGTTCAATCCGCCTTTGGCACGCTCGGCCTCATAGGCAGCAACCGCTTTTTGGTATTTATACTGAAAGAAGAAACCATCCCCTTTCGAACGTTTGGATTGGGCCAAGACTCCTAGCATTCCGAATACCATTAGCCCAAAAAATAGTTTTGTCTTGAGATACTTCATGTTAGAAAAATCTTGGTGAGTCAATTTGTTTTGGTTTGCGCTTGGATGGCCCTTTTTCATTTGTATTGCGACTGCGGCTCTTTCCTTCGCGACCGATATAGAACTTTAAAATGGCTTCGTGGGAGCCTCCGGAGAACTCTCCAAGTCCATTGGTGTTATAATCATAAGTATACCCCAGGAACAATCCATTGGTGATTTGGAATCCAGCCAAACCACTGACAGCGTTATCGAAACGGTAAGCCGCACCTACAGTGAAAGCATCCAAAAATTGGAAATTTGCGGATAAGTTTACGGTCACTGGAGCGCCCTTCAAATAGTTGACCAACAAGGCAGGTTTGAATTTTGTGCGGTCCGATAGGTCAAAAACATATCCTCCAATCATATTGTATTGGAGTTTTTCTTCAACTACGGTAGCGACCTCATCGTTATATAAACCATCTGTTAGGAAGTTAGGGACAGACAAACCTACATACCAATCTTCTTCATACAGAAAAACCCCTGCACCTACTGTAGGATAAAAATTGTTGATTTCTTCACCGGCCGCGGCAGGGTCTCTTGGATCATCAAACGTACCATCTTCGTAATTTACATTCAACAGGGAACCTCCCCCTGAAAGTCCAAAAGACAATTTGGTAACATCCGACACCTGAATTTGATAGGAATAGGCGATACTGAAAACCGTTTGGTTGGAAGGTCCTAGTCCATCATTGATGATGTTAACCCCCAAGCCTGTTTTTTCGTTGGCAAAAGGTATGTTTGCTCCAAACCGAAGTGTGGTCGGCGCCCCAGGAATATCTATCCATTGTGCACGGTACAAACCGGTCACTTCAGGGTCCTCTACCGAGCCCACGTAGGCCGGGTTGAAACTCCCAATATTGTACATATACTGGGTATACTGTGGTTCTTTTTGCGCTTGCACACTTGCCAGTATAAAAAAGGCCAAGACCCAAGCCCAACGATATGTCGTTTTGATGTTTTTCATCAGCATTATCGTATAATTTGAATCCATCCTTTTTGTGGTTCAGAATCGTCTCCCAAATTCAAAACGTAGAAATAGGTGCCCTTGGGCAGCTCACCGTCATTACCGGTACCATCCCAGGTACTGTCATAATTGTTCATTTGGAATACACTGTTGCCGTATCGGTCGAATACTTCGAGGCTGCTATTTGGAAAAGTACTATCCCCGACCAACTTCAAGGTATCATTAATCCCATCACCATTGGGCGAAAAGATGTTACACAAAGTTCCTGGGGTGGTACATGGACTTGGAACAACATTAAAGGATACCGTAGCACTATTGTTGACCAACATATCATCTATTGGGAAGGTACTTGTAATAGTAGCCGTATTTTCCAGAGCTCCGATTTGATTTACGCGAACCGTAATTTCAAGTGTAATGACTTCTTCAGGAAGCATTTCTTCAATAGTCCATAGCCCTGTTGAACTATCATAAGCACCTTTGGAAGCGGTATCAGACAAATATTCATACCCAGAGTTAGGACCAATAATATCTTCAACTTCAATAGCTATCACACGGTCCATGGTTGTATTTTCAAGGGTCAAGGTAAACGTGATATCGTCACCCAACAAGGGGGAAGTATCACTGACTTCTTTTGAAATGGCTAAATCTATTGGTTCTGGATTACAAGCTGGTGTCAAAAACGGGTCACAATTGTCCAACGGGTCCGAAGCTCTCTCTGGAATGGCAACCGTACTCGGGTCATCTACGATTAAGACTTCTTCTCCATCCGTCAAGCCGTCGTCATCCGTATCGGGGTCATTGCGATCTGTCCCCAATTGAATTTCTTCGCCATCCGTAAGACCATCACCATCCGTGTCCACAATGCAATCGGTTACCGAGATAGTGACTTGCACGGAAGTATTGGTACAAGGGGCTTCCGCACCGGTAGTTGTGTACTCGAAAACATAAGCACCCTCGGGTTGGTTCTCAAAATCCACGTTGTTTTCATCAGAAATGCTTACCGCTCCATTGGTAGGTTGGCTTACGATGCTCCAAACTCCAGGGTCGGCACCCATAAGGGTAGTGTCCAAATCAATAACGGTTGGGCCTCCTTGGTCTGCAAGACTACAGGCATTGGTATCCGTTGGTGTTCCTGCATTGGGTTCGTTGTTCACCGTAGCGATTACTTCTATTCTTTCAGAAGCACAGCCATCTGCTTCGGCTTCAACATAAAAAGAAGTTGTTTCAGAAATGGAGGGAGTTACAAAACTTGGTCCTGTAAACAAAACGGTTCCTCCAGAAGGCATATCATACCAATTCAAAAGGGCACTATCCGTGGTGGAAGCCGTTAGCGTCAAAGTACCCTCACCACAGCGGGTATCCCCCATGGTTTCCAAAATATTTGGTGTAATATTCCTTCGAAGGGTCACTGTCAAAACAGGACTCGCACAGTTATTGACTTCGTCGTAAAAGAATCCAAAATAAGAGGCAGCCGCAAATACTTGGCTATTGATAAAAGCGTCCGTTTCCAGCGGGTTCGGGCTGGCACTCCAAACCAATTCACTTCCTGTGGGTGCCGTATTTGTGACATAGTCATTTAAATCCACGTCAATCACATCACAAAAATCGGTAGGAAGGTCTGGATTCAAAGCTGGCGCAACGCCGCCGGCGTTACAAAAATCATCTGCTCCTATGGTAACTTCACCCGAATTACTTATATCCACACGGCCCAAAAAGGACGGTGGCAAGGTCGTCAATACCAGGTTATCCATGGTGACGGATAGCGTCTCGTTAGGTTCCAAGTCGCCATCTGCGATAGGCGTTACATCGAAGGTTTGGGTTTCAGCCGCATTCCCTGCAAAATTCAATACCAAACCGGAAACAGGTGTATAATCATCATTTTCGGTTGCGGTTATATCCGCTGTGGACACTTCCAAACTGAAGCCCCCTTCCACAGGATTGTCCAAGGTGACAGACACCGTAATAGGTCCCGCATCCTCAGGTCCACTAGTATCGGCTATGGTAACAGCAGCGGAATCGTCATCGGTAATTTCGTAAATCGTAATGTTGGGGGAGCCTATGCTTGCATCTCCTGTTGGCGTATTCAACCGTAATTCAAAGGTTTCATCTGTTTCCACCGCCAAATCGTCATTGATAACCAAATTCGGAATGGCGATTCCTGAGCCAACACTTCCATCATATGTACCCGCAGGAATATTTACCACCAATGGACTGGTAAAGGTATAATCCACGCCATTGGTAGCTCCTCCCGTTCCTGCATCTTCCACCGTAACCGTGGTTGCATTGGTCACGGTTCCTAGAATAGTTAAAACAGGCAAATCCCCTCCATCATTTTCATCATCGTTTCCATTGGCCTGAGAAAATTCAACGATAACCTCATCGTCATTTTGGATAGTATATGTAGTGATGGTTTGTGTTCCCAGATTCAAATCTCCTGTTGGAGCTGAAAGTTCGAGTCGAATGGTTTCATCAGGTTCTACAATAGGATCGTTGGAAATGGCCAAAGTTGGCACATCGCGTACTGCGTTGGTATACGAACCTACTGGGATATTTAAAATTCTTGGAGGACTTGAAAAGGTATAATCGTCTCCGTTTGTGGCGGTACCTGCAAGTTCATCAATAGTAATGGTAGAAACTTGGGTAATATCACCATTAATCACTAGTTGTGGCAGATTGCCTCCACTCGCTTCATCATCCGCACCTACGGCTTGATTGAATTCAATCGTCGCATCATCATTTTCTATGGTGTATGTAGTCGCACTCAGGGCTCCAATGATGGCATTCCCCGTGGGATTTGTAATAGAGAACGTTACGGTTTCATCGTCTTCGACATCTGTATCATCCAAAATGGCAAAACCAGGAATCGCTAACGAAGTGCCGTCGGTTCCGTCGTAAACTCCGGCCGGAATGTTTACAACGGTTGGTGTTGTTAGGGTATAATCATCAACTATAGTGGCCGTTCCTCCAACGGTTAACGTCACACTTGAAGCAACTGTAGTGGTTCCATTGACCAGAATGCTAGGAAGGTCATCTCCTGCACTTTCCAAAGCGCTGCCTGCCGCTTGTGAAAACGTAACGGACAGGTCATCATTGGTAATGGTACCCGTTCCGGCACTATTGTCGATATCGGCATTGCGCGCGTTGCTGATGACCAAAGAGAAGGTCTCTGTGTCTTCTACCGTGGTATCTCCATTAACGGTTACAGTAACATCAAACGAAGATTCACCCACATCAATTACCCCTGTGGCATTGGATATAGCAGTATAATCGCTTCCTGCGGTTGCTGTTCCATTCGCGGTATCAATTCGAAAATCAACCACATTGGTTGCTGGGCCACCATCCAAAGAAATGGTAAAAACAAAATCTGTCGTTCCCGTATCGCCTTCGACGATGGTAACGTCACTAACGTTCAAATCTCCCTCATCAGATGGATCGTCATCCACAATGGTGACATCATCTCGATTATCTGCGGTTACACCTGAAATTGGAAAACCGGTCCCGTCACTTGTTGAATTCAATACCAGTCGCACAATTTCATCGGCTTCATCATCTGGGTCTTGAGTGGGTATGAGCTCTATGGTTTCGGTTTGGGAACCATCTGGAATAGTAACCGATAGGGTAAGCGGTTCATAATCGGTAGTCGCGGCTGTAGTGATACCACCCAAAACCAATCCAATGGTCACGTCTGCACCGGTTGCATTGACAGCTCCCAGGTCGACGGTGTATTCCCCGGGG
>JBCBCH010000222.1:0-5047 GCA_038530835.1 Bacteroidota bacterium
TCTTAAATCCTTGTGCATGGTGAACTGCCTTTTGCCCAACCAACCCGAAATTGCATTGAACACAGCAAATACCAATACGGCCAAAACAATGTAGGCCAAATAAGAGTGTAGATTTCTTAAAACTTCCATTAGGTAAGTGGTTTGAGCTTTAAAAATAGGGATTTTTGGCAACAAAAAACCCCGCCAATTGGCGGGGTCTCTTCATTATTTGTGGTGGTTATTCTTAGTTGAAGATATAACGTAAACCGATTTGGGCTTGCCATCTAGATGACTGAATTCCCTCATCGTCAAACTCCAAAAAGTCAGGTGTTCCATCCAATCCTACAGTTCCTGTGTTAAGGTTGAAGGTAGGGGTGTCACCATTGGAAATTGTGGTCAACGGACTTACTGAACCACGAACAAACTTAAGTCTTCCCCAATCTTTGTTCAAGAAGTTGGTGAAGTTAAAGATGTCAGCAGACAACTGAAACGTATGCTTGGTATTTCCAAACTTGATTTTGAAGTCTTGCAAAAACTTCAAGTCAACAATATGGCTCCAAGGCCCTCTTGTGGCATTACGATCAGCGTAACCGCCTCTTCGTGTACTTAAATAATCGTCATTGCTAATGAAGGTATCAAAGGCTTGCCATTGTTCTTCGGGAGTAGCAATAAGGTTGCCATCAGCATCGGTAAGGTTGGCGAAAACAATTTCGCTAGCATCTCTTGGCACATAAATCAAAGCATTGTCTCTAGAATCGTCATTCAAAATATCACGTCCTTCGTTATAGGTAAAACTATAAGGAGATCCTTGAAAACCTTGGTAAAACAAGGATACTGTAGTGGCTAAGTTTTCATTCCAGTTAAGTCTGTAAGAAGTACTTGCAACGATTCTGCTCCCCAATGCAAAGTCCGAACGTGTTACGGGTAAAACAGAGTTTTTACCGTTAACGGTCTGGATGTTTCTCCATTGTGAACTGTTCTGTGAGGAAGTACCATCAAAAATCTTGTTGGATTCTCCGTAGGTATAAGAGACAGAACCGGCAAAACCATTCTCATAAGGCTTGCTTAGGGTAAACGTAACGTTCGTTGCGTCACCGCCACCTGTGTTTGAAG
Source organism: Bacteroidota bacterium (assembly GCA_038530835.1). GTDB lineage: Bacteria > Bacteroidota > Bacteroidia > Flavobacteriales > Flavobacteriaceae > Flagellimonas. The sequence goes on from JBCBCH010000222.1 coordinate 1,093, forward strand.
CCAAAATAATACGCCCGTAGGTATCATCAATCTCGTCACCTCTGTCGTAGACGGGGCGATTATCTGCTCCGTCGTAGAACCTAACAGGGCCACGTAGGTTCAAGTTCTCGTAATAAATATCTTGAATCACATCAGTGTAAAGCAATTCTGCAGAAGCAATCAATCCCCACCAAGGAAGTTTTTGGTCAATTGCAATGTTGTACTTCATTACCTGAGGCAATTTGAAATCAGCAGCCACCAAATCAATGTTACCTCCCAATCCGCCGGTACCGGGCTCAACAGACTTGAACTGATTGTTTACATCTGACTCAAACAACTGTCCCGCACCTGGACCAAAGAAAGTGGCATCAAATGTAAAACCACCTGTTACACCATTGTTGTTGTAGGTACCTCCAGGCCATACCAATGGAAGACGAGAAGTAAATACTCCGAGACCACCACGAACCTGAGTGGTACGATCGCCGTTCACGTCCCAGTTAAATCCAAGTCTGGGAGAGAAAACAGCATTGCTGATTTGTTGTCCAACACGAGCGCCTTGAAGATCTTTACCCGCGGCTTCAAGCAATCCAACTGTAGTTGTATTGAACTCATCATTAACCGGCCCATCCTTCCAAACAGGAATATCAATACGTGCACCCAAGCTTACTCTGAAATTATCTGTAACGTCAATTTCATCTTGAACATAAAAACCATATTGCTCAGTTTTAAAGTCGGCTGAACCAGCAGACTCATCCCCTACAGTTCGGTCTCCTACCAAAGAATAGACATGACTATATTCGTTGGCTACTTGGTTTGTTAGGAACTGATTTAGACCCGTAGACAACAAGTTACCGTCATCATCAAACTGATCTTCAAATAAATAGGAACCAAAGTTGAAGGCGAAAAACAAGTTTTTCACTTCAGCAAATTCGAGGTTGGCTCCAACGGTAACCGTATGCCTACCAGCGTAGATATTGAAGTTATTCGTAATGGTTAGGTAATCAGTATTCAACAAGTTGGCAGTTGAGAAAGGTTCGGCACCGAAAAAGATATCTCCGTCACCGTCTTGAATCTCAACAGATGGGAATTCTGCACCGGAAGGGTCCCTATCATCACGAACAGCGGTATAACCAATAACCAAATTATTGCTGAACTTATTCCCGAATCTTGAGTTCAATTCCAAGGCCGTAGAGTTCGTATTGGACTCGAAGAATTCTGAACCATTGAGAAAACCAATTTCCCGGTTTCCAGAAGTTCTGGCCTCAAGATTTTCTGCCCCTACGTAGCTGTGACGCAAAGAAAGATTGTGGTTTTCAGTAATGTTCCAATCCAACTTCGCAACAAGTGTGTTGCTTTCAAGTGTTCTGGTATTGTTATCAAAAATTCCAGCATCATAACCGAAATTACCTTGCAAAAAACTTGATAAACCTGCGAGATCTGCTTCCGTGGAACGCCCAGTATAATTACTAAAGATGAAAGGTTGAGGAATCTCGGTTTCACCTCTTTCATAATTTACAAAAAAGAACAGTTTGTCCTTGATAAGCGGACCTCCCAATCGAACACCATAGGTGTTGGCAGAAAATTCCGCTAATTTCTCCCTTTCATCACCATCGTTCAAAAGCGCACTAGGTGTTTTACCTGATAGCGATTCGTTTCTAGTGAAATAATAGGCCGAGCCTTGAAACTCGTTGGAACCTGACCGTGTGATAGCGTTAATGGAACCACCAGAGAAACCAGATTGCCTTACATCAAAAGGTGCAATGTTAATCTGAAACGTTTCAATCGCATCTACAGATAACGGATTAACCCCTGTTTGACCTCCATTGGTTCCAGAACCAGCTAGACCAAAAACATCATTGTTTACCGCCCCATCCACATAAATTGCGTTGTAACGGTTGTTTTGACCTGCAAGCGAAATAGAAAAACCATCGTCCCCTTCAGTCAACTGCGCCTGAGGCGTCAATCGCACGAAATCCGCAATAGATCGTGAAGCTGCCGGCGTAGTTGCCACTTGACGTTGCGAGATGTTGGTTTCCGCACCAGTTTTATTTGCTCCAAATACTCCACTTGAAACAGCGGTTACTACTACTTCGTCCAAAGCAGTAGCAGATTCTTGTAGTTGTGTACTAATTCTTTCGGTAGAACCCAAGTTAAGGAATACACCTTCTTTAACGTCATCATTGAATCCTATGTACGACATCGTAATCTTATAGGGTCCCCCTGATCTCATCCCGGAGATTCGGTAAAAACCATCAAAATCAGTTGCCGCACCATAGGTCGTTCCTGTGGGAACGTGAACAGCCACAATGCTGGCACCCGCTAATGGTTCTCCAGCCGTGTCGGTTATCTTACCCCCCATAGAGGATGTTGTAACCCCTTGTGCAAATGCCATAGTGGATACTAAAACCGCCACTAAAGCCAAGTAAAGTTTTCTCATTTTCAAGTTTAATTTGTTTAAATAGCCCTGCAAAAGTGTGTCATTTTTAACGTTCCGTGATTAAGGGAAGGTTAAAAAAACCTAAGCAGATTAACGCTTTATTAACACTTGAAAGAGCCTGATTAACAAATTGTTAGCTTTAGCTCTTGCTATTTATAATTTGACAAATTAATCCTTGAAATTTTGAAGAAGAAGCATTGTAGAGGCGTCATGATCACCAATTTCGGAACCTTCAATATCTGAAAGGATGGTCTTGGCCAATTGTTTGCCCAATTCGACCCCCCATTGATCATAACTGAAAATATTCCAAACAACGCCTTGCACAAAAATGCGATGCTCATATAGGGCAATCAAGGCACCCAAGTTAAACGGGGTCAACTTTTCGATTAAAATACTGGTTGTTGGTTTGTTGCCTTCGAAAACCTTAAAGGGGGCCAAAGCATTCATTTCTTCTTCCGAGAGACCTTGACCTGACAACTCTGCACGCACTTGAGCATCTGACTTACCATTCATCAAGGCTTCGGTTTGGGCAAAAAAGTTGGCCATCAATTTATTGTGATGGTCTATTTCTCCATGAAGTGATTTTTTAAAGCCAATAAAATCTACAGGGATAACCTTGGTCCCTTGATGAATCAATTGAAAAAAGGCGTGTTGGGAATTCGTCCCCGGTTCACCCCAGACGATATTACCGGTTTGATAGGGAACAGGGTTTCCAGCACGATCAACGCTTTTTCCATTGCTCTCCATAATACCTTGTTGAAGATACGCTGGGAAACGACTTAAATATTGGGTATAGGGAATAACCGCTTCCGTTTGGGCACCAAAAAAGTTGTTGTACCAAACCGTCAGTAGCCCCAAAATAACTGGAAGGTTTTCTTCTAGACTAGCCGTTTTAAAATGCTCATCCATGGCTTGGGCCCCGCCCAAAAGTTGTTCGAAGTTTTCAAACCCCGCGGCCAAACAAATGGAAAGGCCTACTGAACTCCAAAGTGAAAAGCGTCCTCCTACCCAGTCGGACATAGGAAAAACGTTGTCTTCATTAATTCCAAACTCTCGAATTTTCGCCAAATTGGTCGAAACGGCAACAAAGTGTTTGGCGACGTCTTCTTGAGTACCATGTTGCAGGAACCATTTTTTGATGGTCTCCGCATTCGTCAAGGTTTCCTGCGTGGAGAATGATTTGGATACTACGACAAACAGGGTCGTTTCAGGATTTAGGTCTTTGAGTACTTCTTGAACATGATCGCCATCCACATTGCTTACAAAATGAACCTTTAAATGGGTTTTGTAATATTGTAACGCCTCGGTTACCATTACTGGGCCCAAATCAGAACCGCCAATACCAATGTTTACGACATCCGTAAAGGATTTACCGGTAAAACCACTAAAAGTTCCTTCAAGCACGGCATCGGAAAAGCTCTTCATTTTAGCAAGCACTTCTTGAACTCCGGGAACAACATTTTGGCCATCCACCAAAATTGTACTATCCGCTTTTGCTCTTAAAGCGGTATGCAGCACGGCTCTTTGTTCGGTTTCGTT
>JBCBCH010000223.1:0-350 GCA_038530835.1 Bacteroidota bacterium
TTTCAAAGAAAGACGCGAAAAGAAGGAAAGCGGCAACATTGAATGAATCTCTTTTGGTAATTTAGGCTAAGATTCACAGCTATCTTTTTACGCTCAACACAAGGAAAAAAAAAGGGCAAAATGAAATTGAACAAAACAACCTTTATCCACAAAACCAACACTAAACTTTACCGCCCTCTTTTCCTCATATGGGTCATATTGTTTTGCTGCAGTCACGACCTGTATCTAAAAATGGAAACCTATCTGTTGCAACCGAATCAACAAGCAACTTTGAGCCTTTACAATGGCACCTTTGAAAAAAGTGAAAACATTATCACACGAGACCGCATGTTGGATGCCTCTTTCGTTGC
>JBCBCH010000223.1:360-5047 GCA_038530835.1 Bacteroidota bacterium
TTCGTTGCATTAGGGAAAAGAGCCTCCATTGAAACTAATGCGTGGCAAGATCAAGACAGCACCATAACACAATTGACTTTTACTACGGGTGAAGCGGGAACTTATGTGGCGGGCGTTTCCACAAAAGCCCGGAACATTGAACTTACCGCGGATAAATTCAACGACTATCTTGAACACGATGGCATTCTGGATATGCTCAAAGCTAGGAAGGAAAACAACTTGTTGGACCAAGATGCGATAGAGAGCTATCAAAAGCATGTGAAAGCGATTTACCAGGTAGGCGATACCAAAACAGATGATTGGAAAACCGTTTTGGGCTACCCTATTGAGTTTGTTCCCCTAGCCAACCCGTATGAAAAGTATAGTGGTGACAGCTTGACGGTAAAGTTGCTATTGGATGGAAAACCACTGTCCAACCAATTGGTTTATGCGGACCATATCCCAACTTCTCACACACACAAACATGAGGACCACGAACATCACCATGATGGGCACGAGCATTCACACCAGCATGATGAAAAAGGGCATTCACATGACCACGATGGAGACTCGCATTCGCATGAAGACGGCGAGCACCATCATCAAGATGATTCTACGGAAGCGGATGGGCATACCCATACCAATGGACAACAACTACGTACCAATGATGAAGGTATGGTTTCCGTGCAACTACCAGAAGATGGCATCTACTATTTGCGAACCATTCATATGGTCAGTCTTTCAGATGATGAAGAACTGACCCATCAATCGAAATGGGCCACACTCACCTTTGAGGTTACCCATGCCCATGGTGCCGATACCCATACGCATGACCATCATGACCATGAGGAAGGCTTTCCTACTTGGGTCTTTGTTTTAGGAAGTGCTTTAATTATCGGGGTATTGTTCATCCTTTTCAGAAAAAAGAATTGATGAAGTTTAAGAGTTTTAGGCAAGCGCTATTCCTGTTTTTGTTTTTGGTACCGCTTTTCGGATTTGCACATGATGTCACAAGTGCAGACCAAGAGATTCTTCGAACTGGCGGTTTGTGGGCGTATATTCGCGTTGGGGCAACCCATATGCTTACCGGCTATGACCATTTGCTTTTTTTGGCAGGGGTCATCTTCTACCTGAACAGTTTTAAAGACATTTTAAAGTTCATCACCGTTTTTACGGTAGGGCATTGCATAACACTCATTGGTGCCACCTATGCTGGAATTACCGCAAATGAACATTTGGTGGATGCCGTAATCGCCTTAAGTGTTTTGTACAAGGGGTTTGAAAATTTAGGAGGTTTCGAAAAATTGAAGGTAAAGTCACCCAATTTACTCTTTATGGTAGGTCTTTTTGGGTTGATTCATGGTTTTGGACTTTCCACCCGTTTGCAATCCTTTGATATTGGAGAAGACCAATTCCTGGCAAAAATCCTGTGTTTTAATCTAGGGGTAGAAGTAGGTCAAGTACTAGCCTTGATTCCCATTACTTTTATCATCACGTTTGCCCGAAAGCAGAAACAGTTTCCAGCTTTTTATAAAGCGGTGAACTGGTATTTGGTCCTAGCAGGTATCGGATTGTTTGTGTATCAGCTTTATGGCTATTTCACAGGACATTGAAATCCACTTAAAACACTTCCCCTACCCTCTAAAAAATGCTTGATTTCAATTCTATTTGGACTGAAACCATGGATGGATAAAAATCCTTTTTTCACAAGGTAGGCACTGCTATTTTCAACTATCTTTAGAGTATCTTCCTTAGCATAATATGGAATGGCTTAGACCAACTACTAAGTCTAAAATCGAGTATACTACTAAGAAAATCAGTACAGCATCAATGAAGCGAATAGCCGTTTTTTGTGGTTCGAGTTCAGGAACCGAAGCAGTTTTTGAGCAAGAAGCCCGATTATTTGGCCAAAAATTGGCAAGAAAACATATCGAATTGGTTTACGGTGGCGCCAATGTTGGACTGATGGGGGCTTTGGCCAATGCAACTCTATCTGAAGGCGGAAAGGTCATCGGTGTGATTCCAGCCTTTCTGAAATCAAAAGAAATAGCGCATTTGGGATTGACCGAATTGCATATTGTAGCCTCCATGCATGAACGAAAAACCAAAATGAATGACCTTTGTGATGGTGCGGTTGCCCTACCCGGAGGTTTCGGAACCTTGGAAGAGCTTTTCGAAATGCTGACTTGGGGACAATTGGGACTGCACCGAAAACCTGTTGGTATATTAAACGTCAACGGATTTTACGACGACCTTCTTCAACTTATGGATACCATGGTGGAAAAGGGCTTTCTGAAAGAAATCTACCGCAAAATTGTGCTCATTAGCGAGAGTGCGGATGACTTGCTGGTCCAAATGCAAAGCTATGAAGCGCCAAAAGTGGGCAAATGGATTACCCGTGAGACCACATAGCCTAGAAAAGATGTCGTTATTCTCCTTAATGTACTAAATCAGCTTCCATCAAAATATGAAAATAGCAGTAGCACAATTTCAACCCAAAGACGGGGATAAATCCTATAACCTATCCATCATCCAAAAGCTAGCTAAGAGAGCCAAAACGAACGGAGCAGACGTCATCAGTTTTCATGAAATGTCCATTACTGCATATACCTATACCCAAAACTTGGACCGCGAGCAAATCATGGCCTTGGCAGAAGAAGTGCCCAGCGGAAAGAGCACCCAAGAGTTGATGGCCATTTCAAAAGAATTGGATATCCCCATATTGGCGGGCTTGGTAGAAAAGTCAGATAACAAAATATACAATACCTATCTCTGCGTTACAGGTGATGGATTGGTAGCCAAGTATCGAAAAATCCATCCTTTTATCAATAAACATATGTCCCCGGGCAACCAGTATTGCGTATTCGACCTGCTGGGTTGGAAATGCGGAATTCTGATTTGTTATGACAATAATGTGATTGAGAATGTAAGAGCCACGAGCCTTTTGGGTGCAGAACTGATTTTCGCACCACATGTTACCGGTTGCACTCCATCCGCTATGCCACATCGCGATTATGTTGCAGATGAATATTGGCAGAACCGTGAGAACGACCCGGTTTCCTTACGAATGGAGTTCGACGGACCTAAAGGCAGGCGTTGGTTGATGCGATGGCTCCCAGCAAGGGCCTATGATAATGGAGTTTACTATGCCTTTACCAATCCCATAGGTTATGATGGTGAACACCTCAAAAATGGCAATTCGATGATTCTTGACCCCTACGGAGAAGTTTTATCCGAAATAAAATCTTTTGAAGACGATATCACCATTTCGACCATTACCAAGGAAAAAATCCAGCTTTCGGGTGGGTGGCGTTACAAAAAGGCAAGAAGGCCAGAACTGTACAAAGACATTATTGGCCAAAACCATATATCGGATACAACGCCTGTTTGGATGAAAGAAGAAAGCAAATAAAAAAACAACCATAAACAATTACTTTAACCGCTGCCATGCCATCAAAATCCAAAAAAACGACGATTACGCTTTTACTATTCTTATGGGTTTTAACACAGACCCATTCGCAAAAAATAGAATCCTTAAAACAACAAATTGAGCATATTGTCAATTCCAAAAACGCAGTGGTTGGGGTGGCCATCGCAGGAACTCAAGCTAAGGATACGCTCAGCATAAACGGCCAGAAGCATTTTCCCATGCAAAGCGTTTTCAAATTTCCTATCGCGATAAAAATGTTGGCTGAAATAGACCAAGGCAATTTTTCCCTAGACCAAGAAATCAAAATCAAAAAAAGTGAATTGTTACCGGGCTTATGGAGTCCTTTGCGCGAAAAGTATCCGGAAGGAGGTGCTTTTACCATTGCAGAACTCATAAAGTATACTGTAGCCCTAAGTGATAATGTGGGCTGCGACGCCTTACTGCGTCTTTTGGGCAAACCTGAAGCCGTGGAAGACTACTTTCATGATTTGGGTTTCATGGATTTTGCCGTAAAAATCAATGAAGAAACCATGCAAAACAATTGGGATATGCAGTTTCTGAATTGGACGACCCCCACGGAAGCCAATGCTTTTTTAAACGCGTTTTATGAAAACAAAACCAATCTACTTTCCGAAGCAAGTCATGATTTTATCTGGAAGGTCATGGAATCTACCCGAACGGGCAAAAAACGGTTGAGGGGACAATTGCCAAAAGAAACCGTTGTGGCCCACAAAACGGGTTGGTCCGGAAAACACAAAGACACGGGGGTCACCGCCGCCGCAAATGATATTGGAATTGTCTTTTTGCCCAACGGAAAGTACTTTATCATTAGTGTTTTTGTATCTGAATCAACGGAAAGTACAGCAACCAACGAGAAAATCATAGCTGATATTAGCAAGGCGGCTTGGGATTACTTTATCCAACCAGAACCCTAAACTCCTGTTTTTCAAGGGTATCTTTATGACCATAACCAAATTGCAACTTAAACATTTCATAGTCTAGCCTATCTTTATAGAGGAATGAGACTTCTCCTAATTATTGCAGTAATACTTTGGACCACGGCCCGGCATGAAGCCAGTCATGCGCTAATGGCCTATATAGAGGGTGCAGAAATCATAGAGCTAAGGCTCCTTCCGGGTATTCATGACGAACTAGGTTTTTATTTTGGATATGTAAAGCATTCCGGCAACACAACCTGGCTCACAGAATCAGCTCCTTTTTTTGTTGATATTTTGCTCATACTCATAACGAGTTTGATATTGTTGACCACAAAACGAA
>JBCBCH010000224.1:0-5031 GCA_038530835.1 Bacteroidota bacterium
ATACAAACTACCAATTGCCGAAGAAAAACGGGTAAGGTTGTCTTGTGAATTTTGTACTCGAATTTGGTTTCGGGAATCATTCAAGTCTTGGGAATTGGTTCCACCAAATAAGCCACTCTCCGCCACTACTGGCACATAAGGTGCTTGCCCGATGATATTTTGTAGAGGGTCCCTACCTCCATCTTGCTCGGGAGATACCGTTTCGTTATAGGCAAGTGATAGGGTTTGACCAACTTCCAACCAGTCTCCTACCTTAGCATCTGTATTTACGTTTAGTGTAGTTCGCGTAAATCCGGTATCGATAAAAACCCCTTCTTGGTCCAGACGGGAAAACCCAACATTGAACTTTGCTTTTTCGCTACCCCCGTTTACGTTAGCACTAATGTTGTAAATCGGCGCTTGTTGAAAGTAAGCATCTTGCCAATCAGTATCCACACCATCGCCATTGAAGCTAGGGTCAAGGTTTATCCGACCTACGGGAAAATCTGGCCCGCCGGGTTGACCGGCCAATGCATTGATTTCCCTTAAAAACTGAATGTATTGTTCAGTATTCAACAAATCATACCTTCTGTTGAATTCTTGAATTCCTGAGGAAACGTTAAGGGATAGGGAAGCCTTTCCCACCTTTCCTTTTTTCGTGGTAATGAGAATAACCCCATTAGTCCCTCTCGAACCATATACTGCCAGTGAGGCTGCATCTTTAAGCACATCTATTTTCTCAACACTAGCCAAATCAAGACTATTGATACTGTTGGTAAATACTCCGTCTACCACAAAAAGCGGTGTCCCGTCCCCGAAGGTGTTCACACCTCGAATCTGCACCAAGGTTTGTGAACCTGGGGAACCCCCATTGGTAATGTTGACCCCTGCAGCCCTACCCTGTAGTGCTTGGCCAATGTCGGTATTGGGAAATTCACTTAACTCGTCCGCATCCACTACGGAAACGGGAGTGTTACGCTGTGTTCCGTAATTCACGATAACCACCTCATCCAAACTGACGAGGTCTTCAAAAAGTTCTACATTGATTTCATCTTGCCCCGTATAGGTAATCTCACGGGTTTTGTAACCGACGTAGGAAAACACCAATACATCTCCATTTTCTACCTTATCCAGGGTGTAGCGCCCATCAAAATCGGCAGAGATACCAATTTGGGTTCCCTTGATGACCACCGTTGCTCCGGGCAGAGGCCCATCGCTCGACGAAATGGTCCCGGTAATCACTTGTCCTATCGCTTGACTGGTCAAGACCAAAAAGAGGACAATACATACGTTTTTTAGCTTCATTTGTTTGGTTTAGATTTAATCTCAAATTCAAATCGTGCTTGTGTCCCGAAGGATTTGGAACACTACAGAAGATTTGTGTTGTTGCAATTTATATTTACCTATTATGCAACCCACACCTGATTTGATGCAATAAGTATGTCAAATGTTGCATTGGGCATATTCACCAGTCATATGGCGCTTTTAGGGTGAACTTATGCAACAAGAAAGCAGATTAAAAGTGTACTGATGAGGACCCTATTTCCCCTTTTTGGGAAGTTCTCCAAACTGCTTTTTATAGCAAACGGTAAAATAGGATGCGGAGAGAAATCCAACTTTATGGGCCACCTCGCTTACGTTGAGATTTTTGTCATTTTGGAACAAGGTGCGTGACCGCTCCAAACGGATTCTTCGGATGAATTCTATGGGAGATAAACCGGTGAGGCTCTTTATTTTTCGATAGACTTGACTTCGGCTCAAACAAAGATGTGACGAAAGCTTCTCAACATTTAGGGAGGGGTTTTCGATGTTTTGTTGCACGTACTCCACCACACGTTGAATAAAATCATTGTCTACATCGGTTTCTTTTTGGGCCTTTTCAGCAACGGGAACATTGGCATACTGTTCAAGCAAACGCTCTTTTTTAAGTAGCAGTTGCTCTAGTACCACCTTAAGTTCCATGGTATCAAAAGGTTTGACCAAATAGGCTTCGGCGCCAGCCTCCATACCTTTTATCCTATCCTTTGTGAGCTCCTTTGCAGTGAGCATCACAATGGGAGTTTGATTAAGGTTGGGGTCATTCTTTACTTTTTGGCTGAACTCAATACCATCCATAAGGGGCATAATAACATCGGTTATAATAATATCGGGATGATGCTCCATGGTTTTCAACCAGCCCTCTTGTCCATCAGAGGCAACAATCAGTTCATATTCTTGTTCCAAAATGGAAATGAGATAATCCTGAAGGTCTACATTGTCTTCTGCGATGAGCAATTTCTTTTTGAGTTCTTTTTTGGACAAGATCTCTTCAATCTTGTACACTTCTGGCTTCGATTTGATGGAACCGTTTACGGGTAAGGCAGGTGTTTCTTGGGTGGGCACTATTCCGTCCGTCCCGTTAAAAAACTCTTTCCCAAATGGGATTATGATTTTGAATATGGACCCTTTACCTAACTCACTCTCTACCATCACCATTCCCTTATGGAGCTCCACAAAACTTTTGACCATTTCCAAACCTACTCCTGTACTTCCATAGTAGCTTTTGTTCAATTCACTGATTTGATAAAACCGTTTGAAGATTTTCTTATAATCCTTTTGGTCAATTCCAGGGCCGTTGTCCTTAATGCTAATTTCGACAAAGGGAATGGGGGTATCTTTGCTGACCAACGGCAGTATTTTTTCCTTTCCAGAAGCAATGGTAAGCTTTATGCGACCTTCATTTGGCGTTACCTTGAAGGCATTGGAAAGCAAATTGAACAGTATTTTCTCCAGCATTCCACGGTCTGCCCAGATATCCAAATTCTTGGTTTCATATTTCATGTCCAGTCGAATGGCCCGTCTTTTCGATTCCTCATTGAAAAAACTAATGATGTTCTTGGTGTGTTCAATGAGGTTGAATTGGCTGATTCGCAGACGGAGTTTGTTGGATTGCAACTTCCGAAAATCCATCAATTCGTTAATCAATCTTGATAAGCGCTCTGCATTCTTATGGATTACCCTATGCTTGTGCCGCACGGACTTCGAAAAATCTCCTTCATCCAACTTCAACAGTTCTTGTATGGGATTTATGATTAGGGTTAAAGGCGTGCGGAACTCGTGGGAAATGTTGGTGAAAAACTGAAGCTTTTGTTGTTGGAGTTCTACTTTTTGTTTCCTTCGCTCCCGCTCCAAGCGGAAGGTATTTCTTTCGTTGATACGCTTTTTATAAAGCCACATTCCCGTGAATATCAAAACTGTAGCAAATAGCACGTAAAGCATATACGCCCATAGGGTCTTCCACCAAGGCGGGAGCACCTTCACCTTGAGAATTACAGAGGCCTCGTTCCATTGGTTGTCGTTGTTTGAAGCTTTCAGTTTGAACGTATAGTCCCCAGGGGCCAAATTGGTGTAGGTTGCACTTGTTTTGGAATCCACATAGTTCCAGGTTTTCTCAAAACCTTCTAGGTAATACGCAAATTGGTTTTTTTGAGGGCGGGTGTAACTTATGGCCTCATAGTCAATGGCAAGTACGTTTTGGTCGTGCCGCAACGTTATAGTCTTTGATTCCAAATCACCTTCAGAAATCCGCTGCTGGTAGCCGTTGTCGATTTTTTTGTTGAATAGTTTGATATCCTTGAGGTAGGGCTTGGTCAAATAGGGATTGTAGGCAATGTTCTGCGGCTCGACGATATTCAACCCTTTTTTGGTCCCCAGATACATTCGATTGTTATCGTCCATCACGATGGCCCGATCAATCAAAAAATTCTCCAACAAACCGTCATATGTGGTGAACTTGATGTACTCTCCGTTGTCCCGTTTAATTTTTAGAAGCCCTTGTTTACTGCTCAGCCAAAGCTCATTTTTGATAGGTTCGAATATGGCGTTTACATAGGTAAGGTTGTAATTCTTTAGCTCAAGGCGTTCAAAGCTACTTTCTTCTCTGTTATAGGAGAACAGCCCCGCACCATTGGTGCCAAACCATACTTTTCCGTCCTGTGTTTCAAAAATGTCCAAAATGCGATTGGAACTAGGGTGCCCACCAAATTCCGAGGCTATTGAATTTCCGTGATAAATCACTTCAAAATCACCATTTTTTTTGTCTTTGATGTGATATAAACCTGAAGAAGTGCCTATCCAAATAATGCCATAACTGTCATGAAAAAGTACTTTGACATCTTTAATAGGAATTTGTGAATTTTGATAAGCCCTCCCTTTGGGGGCTTTTATTTGCTTTGTTTTGGCGTCGAAATAATACACCCCCTCCAAAAAAGAACCAATCCAAACCCTTCCAGTACTATCTTCCGTAAAGCACCGTAGCTTATCCGTACGAAGCACGGAAGATGCCATCGTATAGTTCACAAAGGTTTTGGAGCCCTTTTCTAGAAAGAACAATCCATTGCCCCAGGTAGCGAGCCAGATGTTTCCGCGACTGTCCACAAAAACATCCTCGATATAGAGGTTTGGCTTTAACCCCTTAAACGGGGAAGTATTACCGCCATGAACGTTGGTAACCGAGCCTGTTTGGGTATCCAGAATATCAATTCCATTGATTTGGGCTATCCATATCTGGCCATCCAACGTTTTGGCAAGTGCCCTTACGTCATTGGTTTGGATGGTGTTCCCATTATCACTTCGTTGAAGGGATTTGAATTTGTTGTGGTACTCATCAAAAAAACCAAGTCCGTTTTCATAATAACCTAACCAGACACGATTTTCGGCATCCAATAAAATAGCCCATACGGAATCGGATGCAATGCTGTAGTCGTCGTTTGCATTATAGCGGTAGTGGTTTACGATATCACCATTCATATCAAGGACGACCAAACCTTCATTTTCAACCGCTACAAAAACATGGTCCATTCCACTGGTAATGCTCATGATGGCACTTTCTACTATAGACAGGTGTTCAAATGTGGTTCGCGCTTTTTTTAAATCACCTTTATATACACCGCTTCGCAGGGTACCCACCCATAGATTTTCCCTTTTGTCCAAGTGTAGTTTGGTGATTTGACGTTCTGATTCATTTGCGGTCAAGGGCAAATTCACGATTTCTCCTCCACCTAGGTACTGCTT